>DATFSB010000129.1:0-18103 GCA_035262825.1 Gemmatimonadales bacterium
GCAGCGGCGCCCGTCGGCACCGCGTGCCCGGCCGGGAATTGCACCGCGTCGAATCCGAATTCGGGATCACCCGATCGAGCGTGTGGGACATAGCTGTTACACGACAGCAACGCAGTGCGAGACGCCCCCACGCTAGGATCCAACAGCGCGGGGGCGTTTTTTTCAGGGGACGTCAACCAGAGAGAGGACGATGAGTGACAAGCTCGTGAAACGATATCTGCTCGCCAGCGATTTCGATCAGACGCTGAGCTTCGACGATTCGGGCTACGTGCTGGCCGAGATGCTGGGGATCGCGAAGGAGGAGTTCGAGCGCAAGGCGGCCGGTATGGCGCGGCTCAACCTCGTGCAACAGGGGGCCGAGCTCGCCTATCTGCTGCTGCACGACCCCGAGTTTCGCGCCAAGGTGCGCAAGGAGCACCTGATCGAGGTGGGCAAGAAAACCCGTCTCAAGGACAACATCGGGCTCCTCTATGAGATCCTGGACCGGGGCATCGACGGGTACCACTTCGATTTCTACGTCCTGTCGGCGGCGCCGGTCGAGGTAATCCGCTCCGCCCTCGAGGGCATGGTGCCCGCCGATCACATCTTCGGCACCGAATTCCGCTACACCGCGAGCGGGGAGATCGACACCCTGGTGCGGGCCACCGCGGGATACGGCAAGGTGGCGGTACTCGATCAGCTGCAGGCTGAACTGCAGCTCGGCCCCGACCACATCGCCTATGTCGGCGACGGCAGCTCGGACATCCACGTGATGCTGCATGTGAACGCGCGTGACGGGCTGTCGCTCGCCGCGTCGGAGAGCAAACATGTTGCGCGTCTGGCGCGCCGCACGATCTTGAGCGGCGACGCGCTGGCGATCCTCGTTCCGATCCTCGAATCGATCGCACGCTGGCAACGTCCCCAGATCCGCGAGTTCTTCGAGTCGTACGGATTCCTCATCCAGGAGTGGGACAAGGTCCGTACCGACTGGCTCACCTTGCGGCCGGCTGAAGAGCTGAAGAGCGCTTGACGGGACCGTTACCGGCCCGTGACGGGGGGGACGACGCCTGCAGGCATCGTTCCCTCATGACCGTGCTTCCCCGCAGTCTGGCGCTCACCGCCGTCCTGCTGGTCCCACTGCGTCCGGCCCCGCGTCCCCCGTCACTCGTGGTGCTCGTCGCCATCGACCAGATGCGCGGCGATTACCTCACGCGGTTCGCCAGCCAGTGGAGCGGCGGCTTCGCGCGGCTCACGACGCAGGGGATCGTCTTCGTCAACGGTCGCGAGTATCACGCGACGACCGAAACCGCACCCGGGCACTCCACGATGCTTTCGGGCCGCGAGCCCGGACACACGCAGATCGTCTCCAACAATCTGGCGGTCCAGGATCCTGATGCTCCGGTACTCGGCGTCGCGGTCGGACCCGGGGCCTCCCCGCGCCGCTTCCGCGGCACCACGCTCGTCGACTGGATGCTGGGACGTGACCCCGCCACGCGCGTCCTCTCCGTGTCCCGCAAGAGCGACGCGGCGATCCTGCCGATCGGCCGGGCGAAAGCCGCCGTGTACTGGTTCGAAAACGGGAGCTTCACGACCAGCCGCTACTACGCTGATTCTCTACCTGGCTGGGTCCAGGCGTTCAATGCACGCCAGAGTGCCGCCGCCCTTGCCGGTACGACGTGGCAGCTCCTGCTTCCCGATTCGGCATACCGGGAGCCCGACTCGGAGCCGTTCGAAAACGCCGGAGGTGGTTTCACCTTTCCCCATCCGCTGCCCTCGACAACGGACTCGGCGAACAAGAGCATCGGGAGCTACCCCTGGATGGATTCGCTCACGCTCGGATTCGCACTCGAGGGCGTGCGCTCGTTACAGCTCGGCCAGCGTGATGGACCGGACCTGCTCAGCATCTCGCTGTCGACAACCGATATCGTCGGGCACGCGTACGGACCAGACTCGCGCGAGCTGCACGACCAGCTGCTGCGGCTCGATCGCTACCTCGGCTGGTTCTTCGACTCGCTGGCACGCCTGGTGCCGTCGGATCGCATGGTGCTGGCGCTCACCGGAGATCATGGTGTCACGTCGCTCCCCGAGTACACCGTCCTCGTCCGCCACCAGCCGGGTGGGCGCATCTGGCTCGGGGGACTCGCCGCGGCGATGGAGCAGCGCCTGCGCGCACGCTATCAGGTGGATTTCGCCGTCGAGTTTCACAGCGGGCTCGTCTCGGCGGACATCGCGGCGCTGCGGGCACGGCGCGTGAACGTCGACAGTCTCGCCGCGGCACTCGCCGCCGAAGTGCGACAGTTACCGGGTATCGCACGGGTCTACACGCCGGCGACGCTGGCCACGGCGCCGGCGGGAGACGAGGGAGCGCGGCTGTGGCGCCGGTTGCTCCCAGCCGACTACGGTTGGCTCGTCGCAGCGCTGCCCAAACCGGGCTATGTCTGGTCCCCCGGCGGCCTGCGCGCCGAGCACAGTGGCGCGCATCCCGAGGACATCAACGTCCCGGTCGTGTTTCTCGTCCCGGGGGCGGCGCCCCAACATTCCGCGCGGCTCGTTAACACGGTGGACATCGCACCGACGCTCGCGGCGCTGCTCGGCATCAAGCCAACCGAGCCGCTCGACGGTGTCGTGCTGCCTGAAGTCCTGGCGCACCCCGCGATCGCGGGAAGACGCCCGAACCGGTAAGGGGCTACGAGAGGCTCGCGAGGTCGATCACGAAGCGGTAGCGCACGTCGCTGCGCACGGCGCGATCGTAGGCCTGATTGACCTGCTGGATCGGAATCCTCTCGATGTCGGCCGCCACACCGTGCTGCGCGCAGAAATCGAGCATCTCCTGCGTCTCACGGATTCCGCCGACGTTCGAGCCCGCGAGGCGGCGGCGGGCGTTGATGAGAGCGGGAGCGCCGAGCGGCGAGGACTCGGGGAGACCGACGAGCACCATCACCCCGTCGCGTCGCACCAGCTCGAGGTAGGGGTCATAGCTGTGCGCGGCGGACACGGTGTCGAGGATGAACGCGAAGCGCTTCAGATTGCGCTCGAATACGGCAGGGTCTCCCGTCGCCAGGAAATCGTCGGCCCCGAGACGCCGTGCATCGTCGCGCTTCGCCGGCGAGTGACTGAGGACGGTCACGTGGGCTCCCATCGCCTTGGCGAGCCGCACAGCGATATGACCGAGACCGCCGAGTCCCACGATGCCAATCGGGTCCCCGGGGCGGACACCAAAGTGCCGCAGCGGTGAGTAGGTGGTGATGCCGGCGCAGAGCAGCGGAGCGGCGCGATCGAGCGGCAGCGCGGCCGGCATGCGCAGCACGTACGCTTCGTCGACGGTGATGCGCGTCGAGTAGCCACCGAAGGTGGGAGTGCGGCCGTCCTGCTCGGTGCTGTTGTACGTCCAGCTCACCTGCCGCTCGCAGTACTGCTCCTCCCCCGCCCGACACGCCGGGCAGCGCCGGCACGAGTCGACGAACACCCCGACGCCAACGACGTCGCCGACTCTCCATCGGGTCACCGCGGCACCGGTTTGCGCGACCACGCCCGCGATCTCGTGCCCGGGAACGAGCGGATAGGCCGCGCCGCCCCACTCGTCTCGCACCTGGTGGATATCCGAATGACACACGCCGCAATAGCGGATGTCGATGAGCACGTCGTGGGGCCCCGGCGCACGCCGGTCGATCGTGAACGGGACGAGGGGCGCACGCGCCGCGGGGGCGGCATACGCGGGAGTCTTCATCTCCCGAATATGCCGCCCCCGACTCCCGGCCGCCGCTACGGTACCGGCAAGCCGCTCGGCACCGTCGCCGGGCGCAGCGCGCTCAGGTTCCGCGCCGATGCATCGGTCAGCGACTGCAAGAACGCCACGAGCTCCGCCTGTTCCGTCGTCGTGAGGCGCAACGGCTGCTGCAGCCGGAAGTCGAGGTGGTTGAGCACCGCCGCGATGGTCGACGCATCGCCGTGGTACAACCCGCGCACGGCCGGCGGCAGCGTGGCGGGATCGAACGTCGTAAGATCGGTGGTCACGTCGCTGTAATGGTGCACCACCTGCGCCAGCGTCTGGTACACGCCGTCGTGGAAGTAGGGCGCCGTCAGCTCCACGTTGCGCAACGGGGCGATCCGGAACGCGAACTGATAGAAGTCGTTCCCCGGCAGCTCACCGCGCCCCAGGTCGAGCGGCGGCTGCGTCGCGAGGCCGGGCCCGAGCTGCGGGACGCCGACGTCGGCGAAGCTCTGCCCGCCGAGGAACGGGCCGTTGTGACAGCTCGAGCAGGTCGCCTTGCCGAAGAAGAGCAGCGCCCCGCGCTTCTGCTCGGGGCTCAGCGCTGCGTCATCCCGCTTGAGGTACCGATCGAACGGCGAGTCGGTCAGGGTGAGCTGCTGCATTTCGAAGGCGGCGATCGCGGTGGCCGCATGCTGGAAGCCGAGCTGGGTCGCCGGCGTGTTCGGGAACGCCGCGTGGAAGGCAGTCACATAGGCAGGGATCGCCACCAGCCGCTTGGTGACCGCCTGCCACATGCCCGTCCAGTCGCTGTCACCCACCAGCGCCAGCTCGTTGGCCGCACCATATACGTCGGTATCGCCCACCTCGCCCCGCATCTCGCGCCGGTTGGTGACCGGGAACATCGCCTGCACGGCGACGACGTTGGGAAGGCCCGGCGGCAGCGCGAAACCGGCCGGCGTGGTGAACACGCCGTTGAAGCCGGTGATCCGCCCGTCGAGAAAGACGTAGGGCAGTCCCAGCGCGACGTTGAGCAGCGTCGGCGCGTTGCGCGGCACATAGGCCCGGCCGGGACCGGGCGTCCGCGACGACCCGGCGCCCACACCGCCCGTCCCCACGGCCAGCGCCAGTGCGTCTCCCATCGACGCCTGCGGCTGGTGACACGTCGCGCACGCGACGTCGCGGTTGCCGCTCAGCTCTTTGTCGAAGAACAAGGTTCTGCCGAGCGCCACGAGCGCGGAGTCCTGTTTCGGCACCGCGGCGATCGGGACCACCCCGTACACGCCGATCGCCGCCCGCAGCTGCGCGTCGACATTGACCGGCTCGGTGAAGCTGCGGTCGGTCGCCACACAGGCACCGAGCGCGAGGGCCACACCGAACAGCGGCAGTCGTGCGATTCGACTGGTCATAGCGGTCCTCCTTTCAGTGCAGGGGAAGCGACAGGGAAACCTGGTGCGTGACGGTCGAGACGCCCATGAGGTGCAGCGTCTGATCCGGTGCGACGATGATGGTGCCGGGACCCACGTCAGTCAGCGCGATGACACCGATGGGGACGTTGAACCCGAAGTTCGGCCGCCCCAGGCCGTTGGTCACCCGGCCGCGATAGCGCAGCTCGAACTCCGGGAACCGTAGGCTGAGCCCCCACGTCGGCGACCACTCGACCCAGCTCATCCGGGAGGTCTGTTCGGTGACCGCGATGCGGTCGTTCTGCGTCAGCCGGTAGCTGACCGAGCGGAGTGCGAGGCCAACCTGCAGGCCCACGGTCTTCTCGAGTTGTGCGAGCGGCACTTCGCGGTTGACGCCGACACGCAGAACCACGTTGGAGAACCGGAAGCGATTCGTCACCGTGCGCGCGCCGGCCGCCAGGGTGCCGCCGGTCGCCGTCACCGTCTGTGTCTGGGCGATGCCCCAGCTCTCGCTCCAGATCGGCTCGTAGAGGACGTCGATCGCGAACGTCGCGGGACCGCGGATCTTGGAGACGCCCACGCCGATGTCGGCGGCGGTGGCGTGTCCCTGATCGCGCGGCAGCGTTACGATTTCATCCTGTGCGATGCGCGGCTGCGAGACGCGATTCACCGTCCCGAGCCAGCCGATCCGCCACCCCGCCGCGGCGAGCGGACGCTGGTAAGCGAGGGACAGGCCGGAGGTGATCGTCCGGTCGAGGGCGCGCTCGAGGCGTGACGTTTGCACGAACTGCTGGATGGCCGGATCCCAGAACTGATCGACGTAGGTGACGTCTTCGGACATCCGGAAGCGGTCGTGCCGCACCAGCGCCTCGAAGGAGCGGTTGCCCGGCCATTCCTTGAGCAGGCCGACCCGCACATCGAGACCGTGCCCGTTCTCGCTCATCGCCTGACGGCCGGGGAATAACAGATCCGACCCGTCGAGGGCGCGCAGCCGCGACCACTGTACGCTGGCGCCGAGCGACAGGCCGCTGCCGCCCACGACCTTGCCGAGTGACGCGAACGCGTACTGGTTGCCATGCGAGCCGTACGCTGGGGCGGGGCCGCCGGGGGGCAGGAAGGGACCACGGTCGTTGAAGAAGGGGACGTTCCCGAACTGCTGCGGCTGACGACTGCCATCAACCTGCTGCACGGCGAGCGAAATGCCACCAAACCAGCCGCCGGCTCGTCCGAACGCGGCGAGTGGCAGGGTGGCCCCGCTTCCCGTCTCCTGCGACGTACTGTAGATCGCCGGCGAGCCGAACAGCCGTGCCTGTCCCAGTCGCGCTCCCAGCGCCGGGTTACGGAACGGATCGAGCAGCGAATCGGCGAGCGCGATGGTGACACCGCCCATGCCGAGGTTGTTGGAGGGGTACAGCAGAAACTGATCTCCCTCGGGCAGCGGGACGGTGCGAATCGGGATCACTTGGGCCGATCCGGCGGCCGCGAGCATGAAGAGGAAGAGCAGAACGGAGCAGCAGCGTTGGCCATCACGGCGCCACGTCCACCTGGGACGGAGGGCGACGAGGCCGGAGGACATCATGGGACGCCTCGACGGTAAAGGTCGTTACTGGATACCCGGCGTGCGACGTGGCGCGTCACAACCGACCGACTCTGAAGCACGAGTCATGATGCTGTCCGGAGGCTGTGAACGATAGGGCGGGTCACGGAGCCGCGCACTACCTTGGTGCCCCGTGACCTTCCCCGTTGCGGTGGCCATCTATTTCGGGCTGTTTGCCCCGATCACGTACTCGGGGATCGCGGGACAGACCAGCGTTCAGATCCCCCGGCTCGACGACGCCGGGATCACGATCGATGGCAGCTTCACCGAGCCGTCGTGGGCGCATGCCGCCACGCTCACGGGGTTCTCCGAGTACACCCCGGTAGACGGCCGCCCCGCCGAAGACTCGACTGAAGTCCTGGTGTGGTATTCGCCTACCGCGATTTACTTCGGGATTCGCGCGTTCGAGACGCACGGCGCCGTTCACGCGACGCTCGCCGACCGCGATCGCATCACCACCGACGACTACGTGCAGATCCTGCTCGATACCTTCGACGATCACCGCCAGGCGCTCGCCTTCGGAGTGAACCCGCTCGGCGTGCAGTCGGACGGCACGCTGACGGAAAACCAGGGTGGCTCGCGCGACGCGGTCGATCCCGCCGCCGACTTCGTCTACCAATCGAAGGGCCGCGTTACCGACAGCGGATACGAAGTCGAGATCCGCATCCCGTTCAAAAGCATCCGCTATCAACAAGCGGACGCACAGCAGTGGGGACTCAACATCGTGCGGCAGGTGCAGCACTCGGGCCACCGGCAAACGTGGACGGCAGCGCGCCGCGCGGCCGCCTCGTTCCTGGCCCAGTCGGGGACCCTGACGGGACTCTCCGACCTGCACCGCGACCTCGTGCTCGATCTCAATCCCGAGATGACGGCGAAGGTGGACGGGACGCCGGGCGCGGCCGGGTGGGCATATGGGCAGGTGAATCCTGTCATCGGTGGAAACGTGCGCTGGGGGATAACGAACAACCTCACGCTGACGGGAACCGCGCACCCCGACTTCTCCCAGGTCGAGACGGACGCGAGCCAGCTGGTGTACGACCCGCGCCTCGCGCTGTTCTTTCCGGAAAAGCGCCCCTTTTTCCTCGAGGGGCTGGAGCAGTTCTCGAGTCCCAACTCGCTGATTTACACCCGCCGACTGGTGCAGCCGGTGGCGGCGGTCAAGCTGACCGGAAAAGTGTCGGGAGTCGGCATCGGCTTCCTGTCCGGCGTCGACGACCGCGCGTACTCGGCTACCGGCACGGACAACCCGATCTACAACATCCTGCGGGCGAAGCGTGACCTGGGGGGGCAATCGACGCTCGGCCTGGTCTACACCGACAAGATCGACGGCGCGAACTACAACCGCGTGGCGGCCGTCGATACGCGTCTCGTCTTCGGCGGGGTGTACACTGCGCGCGCCCAGGTCGGGGAGAGTTTCACCCGAACGGGCGGTACGACCAAGGACGCTCCGCTCTGGGCTTGGAGTCTCAACCGGTCCGGGCGCCAGTTTGGATTCACCTACACGTTCGGGGGCATCGCGCCGGACTTCCGGGCGGCGAGCGGATTTATCTCCCGTCCCGGCGTCGCCAGCACGACGATCGACCACAGCATCACGCTCTACGGTCGGCCCGGGGCCGCGCTCGAGAGTTGGACCGGCGACATCCTGCTGTATGGCCGCTGGAACTACGACCGGCTCACCGCCGGACTCATGCCCGACGACCAGCAGTTCCACGTCAACTCGACCTGGACGGTGCGTGGGTGGTCGCTCTACAGCGGTGTGTTCCTCGAAACGTTCCACTACGATTCGTCGCTGTATACCGACTACCGCATTCAGCGCACCTCGGGTGGGGTCACGGACACGGTGCCATACATCGGCACGCCGCGGATCGCGAACTTCGACCTGATGTTCCAGGTCACGACCCCGCAGTTCCGGCGCTTCGATGCCAACATCATGTTTCTGCCTGCGTTTCAGGACGAGAATTTCTTCGAGTGGTCGCCCGCCCGGATCATCCTGCTCCAGGCGGGGCTCGACTGGCGGCCGTCGGATCGGATGCGCGTCAGTGCGACGTATCTGCACCAGCAGTATTGGCGCAAGAGCGACGGCACGACGGTCGCCCGCGACCTGATCCCGCGCCTCAAAATCGAGTATCAGGTGTCGCGCCCGCTGTTCGTGCGCGTCGTGGGGCAGTATCAGGCGTCGTGGCAGGATTCGCTGCGCGATGATTCGCGCACCAACGACCCCATTCTCATCTTCGATCCCGCCTCAGGGACCTATGCCCGCGCGGCCCAGCAGTCGAGCAACTCGATGCGCGTCGACTGGTTGCTCTCCTACACGCCGTCCCCCGGCACCGTGTTCTATCTCGGGTACGGCTCGAGCATGGCCGAACCCGAGGCATTCGCCTTCCGCGGTCTGCACCGCTTGAACGACGGCTTCTTCGCGAAAGTGACGTACCTATTCCGTATGTGAGGGACGGTCACTTCCCGAGCAGGAACCCTTGGTTGCCGAACTTTTCTTCCAGGAACCGGCCGTTTACGAGTAGCGCCTGTGTGTCGTTCTCCGCAACGCTCGTCACGATTTCCTTCATTTTGGTGTCCAGCAGATCGAGCTGCTCGAGCAGCAGCGCCTTCGGCGTCTTGCCGTCCCGCACCACATGGACGCGCCGGAAGGTCGCCGGCAGGTTGATGTAGTTCTGCAATGTCGCCGGCAGATACTCGAGAGCAGTCTGCCGGACGGTGAACAGGCTCTTGTCGCCGACGGTCTCCTGCGCGAGCAGGCGCGGCAGCAGCGTATGGATCGACTCGGCGACATGCTGCACGCGTTCCAAGACGTCGGGCTCGACCTGCTTGCGCAGCGAGCGCACGAAATCATCCAGCCGGCCGCCGATCGCTTCCGCCGTCAGCTCGCTCCCCAGCGACAGCGTGTAGGCCCGCCGCTGCGGCGCCGCGAGGTACCCGATGGCGTACAGGCCGGCGACGATCGCGAGCCAATACGCCTGCACGAAACCCGCCACGTGCAGCCCCAGGCCTCCGAGCGCGAGCAGCGACCCCGCCACGTTTTTGTTCGAATACAGAAACAGCAGCAGCCGGGTCTGGCGCGAGACGCTCTCCGCCGGATCGGTCACTGGTAGCCCCGGATCTCCTTGAAGACCGCCGCGAGCGCCGCGGTATTGCCGTCGAACAGCCGGCCGCCGGTGACGTTGGCGATGGCGGTCAGCTCGTCGCGGTCGGCGTCGCCGAACACGATGGGAAACACTTTGATGTCGCGCTGGTCCGGCGGCAGGGCCTCGTAGAACCGCCGAAAGTCGGCCAGGTGATCTCCGACATTGCTTTCCCCGTCGGTCATCAGGACGATGGAGTAGTAGCGCTGCGCGTCGCTCGTGCGCGCGTCGAGCGCGGCGCGATACGTTTCCTCCAGCGAGGAGAACAGCGCCGTGCGCCCTCCCGTTTTCAGGCTGTCGACGAACTGCTCGATGGCAGCTCGGGTGACGGTCGTCTGGTCGCCGGTTCCGAGATCGAACTCGACGCGGTCTTCGACCCGGTCCGAGAACGTCAACATGCTGACTCGCTCGCGCGGCTGAAACCGTGCGAATCGTCCGGTGAGCGATGAGTCGCCGCCCACCAGGGTGCGCAACGCCGTCTCGAGCTGCTGCACGCGCTGGCCCTCCATCGACCCGCTCACATCGAGCAGGAAATAGGAGTGGGCGGGTCGCCGCTGCTCGGCGAGATAGCTGTCGAGGATGCGGTCCACCACGCCGAGGCTCGCCGGAAACGGCAGCTCGACGATCAGCGCCTTGGGGAACGACGGATCGAGAGGCACATCGCTGTTCACGGGGCGCCGAAACGTCGCCGTCATGATCGTTCTCTGGAACTCCGCGGTGCGGAGAAACGTCACCAGGCGGTCATAGGCGTCCCGCTTGGCTTCGTTGAGCAGCACCAGCGGGTAATCCGCGGTGACGATTCCTTCCTTGGGGTATACGAGCACCAGCGGCTCGTGCAGCTTGCCGCCGCGGTTCAACGACAGGAGGATCGACTCGTAGTTGATCATGCCGTCGAGACGATCCTGGTCGCGCGTATATGTCTCGGCAAGCCATCCCGAGCTGCCCGCGGTGAGGGTCTGCCCCTGGAAGAAATCGTGCAGCGCGGCGCTATTGATGTCCGATTCGGTGAGCGCGCTCGCGGAACGGGACAGCGCCGCGGCGACGCCGATCACGGCGCTGAAACCGCTGTTGGAAGCCGTGGGGTTGGTCATCGCGTAGTGCAGCTGGCCGGCTTTGACGCGTGCCGCGATATCGGCCCAGGTGACGTTGGGGTTGTCGACCCAGCCGAAGGCCCGGGCCTTGCTCTGCTTCACGCCGAGCACGACGGGCGAGAGCATGATGCGCTCCTCCGCCTTGACGCGCTGGCGCCCCGCGTCGCTGAGCACGAGGTACTTGGCATGGGAGAACCACACGGCGTCGAACGTCTCGCCGGCGTTCAACCGGTCGATGCCGGCGAGCGTGCCGCTGTATTGCAGTTGCAGCGACACGCCGGTTTGCTTGCGAATCTGCGCGAAGTACGGCTCGAGATCCTTGAGCTCGGACCCCGCGAGGATGGAGAGCTGGGCGGCCGGTGGCCCGCCGTGGCAGGCCGAGGCCGCCAGCACGGCCGCGACCAGCGCTCGGGGGCGCCAGGGACTCATGAAGTCGACCGCGGCAGCAGTTTCACCACGCCGTCCGGACCGGGCTCGGGCAGCATCTCGGCGGCCGTCGCTCCGCGAGCGCGATCCAGGTACTGCTTGGCCCGCCCCACTTCGGTCGTGAGCACGTCCACCGTCTTCTGCATGCTGTCCAGCGCCTTGACCTTGTAGTCGGAAATTGCGTCCATCGTCTGGTATACGGCGTCGAACGCCCGTTGCAACTGCTCGATATGAATCGTGGAGCTCGCCGCCTGCTCGTTGATCTGGGCGGACTGGTCCTGCAGCAGCCGCGCTGTCCCCTCGATGATGTTCCCGGTCGTCGTATTGAGGGCGTTGATCTGATCGAGCACCAGCTTCTGGTTGGCCAGCGCCTGCGCCACCATCACCGCCGTGCGCAGCGCCGAGACCGTCGTCGTGGTGGCCCGGTCCACGCCCTTGATCAGCTCCACGTTGTTGCGCCGCACCAGGTCGAGCGCCAGGTAGCCCTGGCTGTTCACGGCGAGCTGCGTCAGCAAGTCGGTCACTTTCTGGCGCACCGCGAACAGCACCTCTTCCTTGGCGACCTTGGCCTTGGCCGGGTCACTGGATTCCAGCGTCGCGATCTTCGCCGCCACGGCCTGGTCCAGCTGCTTGGCGAGGTAGACCCACTGCTCCAAGCGTTGCATCAGCGCCCACATGTTCTGCTTTTCCTGCTCGATCGCGGCGTTGTCCTTCTGGAGATCATCCTGCCCGCGGTTCAGGTCCTCGATGATCGCGTTGAGGTGCGTCTGGGCGGAGCGATACTTGTCGAAGTACGCCAGAATCTTGCTGCCCAGCGGAAAGATTCCGAGCAGCCGCCGCGGCGAGAACAAGTCTCCCTGCCGCGAAGGATTGAGGCGGTCGATAGTCTGGCGCAGCTCCACCAGTCCGTTGGCGATCACCGCAGTTTCTCCCAGCCCTCCGTGCTCCATCGCCCGCACCGGGCGTTGCATGAGGCGGTTCGAGATCGAGGCAGAGGCCTGCACCTCGGAGTTCCCGAGCGTGTGGATCGAATCGAGCCGCTTCTGGAAGCCGTCGCTGTGCACGTCCTGCGTCAGCAATCCGTTGACGTACTCCTTCACCTGCGCGTCGAGTTTCGCGGTCACCTCGGGCGCCAGTTTCACCAGCGACGCTGCCTGATCGGACGACACCGCCGCCACCGGCTCGGGCGGCGTCAGGGTCAGCGGAGCGGTCGTGGCGGCATTGGTCATGGACGTTCCCTCGAATCGGGCGAGCGGTTCAGTGACACGTGGTATCGGCTTGCGCGCACGGTGCGCCGCCGCGGGCAATCGCGTTGATCATGCGCTCCAACACTTCGTAGCTCGGCGGGTCGATGACGTCGATGAGGCGCCCCGGCACGTGAATTCCCTTGTGCGACCACAGCGACGCCCCATAGCTCACATCGGCGGTGCGCAACCCGTACTCGGCCGCGAGGTGTTGGAGCTCGATGTCGTTCTCCAGCAGGACGCCGAGCGAATCACCGGCGGGCGAGAGCGGAACCAGCGTGTGCTTGGTGAAGACGGTCGGCTCCGGGTACAGCAGCACCATATCCGGATTTCCCGAGCTGTGCTCCATGAGATATTCGATGAACTGCGCTTCGTAGACCAGCACCATCGGGGTCTTTCCCATCCCCATCGTGATGTAGTCCTCGAACGGCCCCGCTGTGCTGGACTCCTGGTATCCCTGCTCGGAGAACAGCGGAGTCACCGCGGGCAGCACCTTGGCAACCTGCAGATCGCTCTGGACGACGTTGTCGTTGTTGGCGAGGTAGCTCGTGAGGGAGAGGTACATGGCGGCGGAATTCGAGGTCCGGACATCGGTGGTCGAGATCAAGACCGACTTGCCGATGGCGTAGGTCGTGTTGTGCGGCAGATCCCGCCACCGCGACCCGCTGCGCATCACGGTCAACAGCTTGTGCATGTCGAGAAGCACCGTGCTGTCGGCGCCCTGATGCACGATCCCGTTCGCAGCGAGCACGTCGACGATCGGCTTCCACGACGCGACGACCATCGGCGTGAAGAACGGATTGTAGGACTTCTTGGCCCCCGTCTGCTGCATCAGCTTCGTCGCGGCGGGAGCGCCGGCCGGGAACGCGAAGTCGTAATGTGCGAGATCGGCCCGCGTCGCCATTTCGCGCGAGCCGGCCTTCTCGACGTGCAGATCGATGCCGCGTTTGCGCAGCTCGGCGAGGACGCGGGGATCGCTCAGGTACGCGACCTTCTCCGATCCGACCAACCCCCGCACCGTGACGACCTTGCGGTTGCCGATCGACTCGCCCAGCGATCGCCACAGCGCCCACCCCACCCCGACGAGCAGGGCGACCAGCAGCAGAGGCCCGATTACACGTTTCATGGCAGCGCCTGGAAAGCTACTTCGGCCACAGCCAGCCGAACGTCCCCGCCGTCAACAGCGCGTAGACCAGGCCATCGACAATGGCCTTGACCGTCGCGCTCCACGTCTGCCCGCGCCAGATGGAATCGATCGGTGCCCCGCCGGCATAGGCGAGGAAGGCCGCCGTCCCGGCCACGCGAAACACGGGGAGATAACCGGCGCCCGCGCCCAGCGTCCGACCGGTGATGTAGGCGACGAACACACCGACCACCAGACTGTAGACGAACCATTGAATGAGGTTCTTGCCCATCCCCGGAGCCCCGCTCTGCCGCAGGAACAGCATCGCCACCGGGCCCTTCTTGAACTTCTCGACTCCCTCGGGGGACCGCATCTCGGCCATCGACATGTGAGGGATCAAATACTGTCCCGGTGCGGCATTCCCCGCCCGGATCGCCGCACCGACGGCGTCCTCGTTGGGCAGCTTCGAGTAGTCGCTGCGGTGATACGTGAGCACCATGTGCAGGAGCGAGCTGGCGACGAACACGATCACCGCCGACAGGAGAACCGGCACGAGCAGCGCGGAAATGCCTACCATAGCGGGCTCCAGGTTGGGGATGGACGTCGGCTGGAGAATCTGGAGCCCCGGCGGGCGGGTCGCTACTTGGCGAGACGCAGTCCTGAGGGCTTCGGTGACGCCAGGCGCGGCTGGACGAGCTTCCCGACGAAACCCGCACATTCCTTGACGAAGGGCATGGGGTCGTCGCCTGACGGAATTGCGAACACGCGCGGCCCCGCGTAGGGCCGCAGGTAGGCGCTGAGACCGAAGTGCTCGCCGCTGCGTCGGCCAAGGGAGTAGCCGATGTCGCGCAGCAGGTCGATCCAGTACACCCCCTCTTCGAATGGTCCCGGGAGCGGCGTCTCCCCGAACACGAGGTGACGGTACTGCAACCAGGGGAAGTCGATGCCGCAGCGCACGGCGAGCGCGGTGGAGAGGTTGTGGCGACCGTTCACTTCCATCAGCTTGAGCTGCCCGTCGCGTGCGTCGCGCTTGAACTCGGTGCAGGCGTAACCGGAAAACCGCAGCGCGCGCAGGATCGCCCGGCCGGGCTCGACCCCCTCCGGCACCCGGCGGCTGACGAGCACGCGGGGAGAGCCGAGACGCGGTGGACCGCCCCGCAGCTTGACGGCGGTGAACTCCGCCGCCGGCCGGCCGTCCACCCAGTAGGAGTTGTAATTGACGCCGTCCGCGTCGGAGCCGGGAATGAACTCCTGGAGCACGACGTCGCATCCGGCGGCGATGGCGCGATCGTAGCCGTCGAGGAGCTCGATGGCGTTCGTGGCTCGAAACATCTTCGTCCCGAACCGGGCGACGAAGCGATCGCCCCGTGACGGTTTGACGAGACACGGGAACGCGGCTGTCCCGGCGTATTGCTCCGCGTCTTCGCGTGTGGCTGGCGCGACGGTATGCGGACAGGGGACGCCGACGGCGGCCGCCAGCTCGTAGGTGCGCCGCTTCTCGATGAAGCGGGCCGTCACGTCCCATGGCGTGCAGGCCACCGTGAAGTGCCGGGTGAGCACATCACGGTGCCGCGACACGGCCACGACCGCCTCGTCGGCGGTCGGCACGATCACGCCGCCGCCGTAGGCGGCGCTCAGCTCGAGTACGGCGCGCACGAAGGCGGCCTCGTCGCGATCGGGAGGCGGTACCCGCACCGACGCGGTCGCGAAGCGCGAGAGGTGGGCGATGTCGCTCGACTTATAGTGCAACACCACCACCGGGATGCGGCGCCGGCCCAGCGACCGCACCACGCCCAGTCCCGCGGTCTGCGCGCCCACCACCAGCACAGGGACGCAGAGCCGCGCGCTCAAACCTGCACCTTGTTCGCCTTGGTGCGCTGGCGCTGCGGCGGCGCGGGCTTCGCGGGGGCAGCCGGCACGCTCGGCTCCTCGGCGACCACCGGCACCAGCTTCGGACGGAGTGCCGAGCGGACGAGACCCCGCATGCGCTGCTGCCAGCGATACACCCGTCCCGCGACGCCGCGCACGGCGAACAGCCAGCCGTAGCGGCTCCAGACCCAGCGCGTGCGCGAGGAATCGGGGATGGCGCCGAGCTTCGCCTTGAAATCCCCCCGCCCCGCGAGGTCCATCGACGTGCAGCCCGCTTGCATGGCACGCTGCATCACCGCCCACGTCATCAGCTCGGTGGGGCGGAACCAGCGGTAGGCGGTGCGATGCGTCCACATCCACAGGAGCAGCTCATTCCCGTAAATCGTGAACGTGCCGGTGGCGATGTTGGTCGTGCCATCGGGGAGATAGACCGAGACTCCGGCCAGCGCACCGGCTTCGCGCATGGCCTGCACATACGCCTCGACGCGCTCGCGGCGGAAGGGCAGCGCGTTGCCGCCGCGCTCGAACACTTCCTTGATCTGGTCGAAGTGCTCCGCAGTGAACCGGTCGTCGTCCTCGAACCGCACGATGAGGCCGAGCCGCTCGGCGCGCTTGACGTTACGCCGCGCGCTGTCCTTAAACCCTTTGAACGTGCGCTCCTTGTCGCCCGGCTTCAGATCGGTGCGAAAAGTGTGGAACGGCTCCCCGCGGAACCCCGCAGCCTGCATCGCTTCGGCGGGGAGCCGGTCGGTCATGATTTCGACGTGGTGAACACCGAAGCGCTTCCGCAGAAAGGGAATGAGCCGCCGGGAGAGCTCTGCTGCATCAACGACCGCCGCATCGAACAGCGGGCCCATTCCCACGGTCTGCCATCCGGGCAGCGGCGACCCGAACAGCTTCAGCGGACCGAGTTTCGCGATGAGTCCCGGGAGGCACGCCACGATACGGCCCTGGCGCTCCGCTACGATGTAACGCGCCGTGCCGAGCCGGCTCGCTTCGAGCGACTGCAGCCAGCTCCTGGTGTGGACGACGCGGTGATCGGGGAACTGCCGGATCAGGGCGTCCCAGCAGTCGATCTCCGCGGGTGTGGCTTCGCGCAGCACCAGCTCGCCATCGAGGACCTGTGGCGGAGCGACCGCCGAGCGCGCACGGTCACGCATCGCCGTCTCGTAGATGTCGATGACGCGCCCGGTCAGGAGGCGCTCGTCGAGACAGCGGACGGCGTCGCGTCCATCGCAGCGCTCGCCGCGCCGCAGCACCCGCTCGAGCGCATCGGCGATCGTCTCCGGACGGTCGTCGATCGTCAGCTCGCACCCTTCGATGCCGGCGAGCCGCTCGGCAACGTCCCCTACGGGTACGGAGACGACGGGGAGATTGCAGGCGAGCGCCTCCTTGACGACGTTGGGCGACCCTTCCTGCATCGATGTATGGATGAGCACATCGCAGGCGTTGAAATAGTCCGGCATCTGCTCGTGCATCACACCCCAGGCGACGACGAACCGTACCGGCAGGCGCTGTTGCAGCAGCTCCACAGCCTGCGCCGCAAGAGCGTGGCGCTTGCGCGCCTGGTTGGGGCGCCCGGCGAACAGCACGAGGCGCTCGTCGGAATCGAGGCCGAGGGCCCGTCGCGCCGCGTCGCGTGAACGGGGATAGAACAGCTCCAGATCGATCCCGGAAGGAATGACGTGCACTGGCGCTTTGGTATCGACCAGCGGCGCCATGTGCGCCGAGACGACGATCACCGCATCGGCAACCCGCGCCACGTGCCGCGTGGCTCGCTGCAGCAGCCGTCCTTTCCACGTGTAGCGGCCGGTGCGGTCGTCGACGATACCGAGGAGGTCGCTGCCCCGCAGCGTCACCACGAGCGGCACCCGCTTCGGTAAGGCGAGCAGGCCGCTCTGGCCGAACTGCGCGTGGACGAGATCGTAGTCCCCGCGCTGCAGGCGGCGCTGGGCTTCGAGCCAGGCGGCGGCGTAATTGCCGAGCCGCTTCTCGCCCTGGAAGTGGAAGACATCGACATCCACTCCGGCAGCGCCGAGAAACTCCGCCTGTCGTTTGATGAAGTGCGTAGTACGCGGCTTCCCCGGAGTGGGGTAGTCGCTGGTGATCATCAATACGCGTGCGGCCAACTGCGGATCCTGAAAGGTGACGGCCCCAACTTGGTGCAAGAACCTCGACCCTACGCCGACCCACCGGTAACAATCGTGTCAGCGCGGCGAAACAGTCAGGATTTCCCTGTGAGGCTTGCCGTTGACGGAGTGTGAGTTAGATCACCAGCGGTTGACTTCCCGGAATCCCCTGATGATGCTTCTTTCGGCGGCGGCCGGATGCCGCCGCCGGGACACCAACACAGTGAGGAGTGGCACCAGATGGCACGTATTACCGGTACCGTGAAGTGGTTCAACGACGCGAAGGGGTTCGGCTTCATCACCCCGGAGAACGGGGACAAGGACTGCTTCGTCCACCACACGGCAATTCAGGCAGAGGGGTTCAAGACGCTGGCCGAGGGTCAGCGCGTGGAG
>DATFSB010000130.1:0-3178 GCA_035262825.1 Gemmatimonadales bacterium
CTACGCGCTTTATCCGCACATGACCGCGTTCGAGAACATGTCGTTCGGGCTGCGGCTGCGCAAGGTCGCCAAGGCCGAGATCCGCCAGCGCGTCGAACACGCGGCGCGCATCCTCGACATCACCGATCTGCTTGAGCGCCGGCCCAAGGCGCTGTCGGGCGGACAGCGCCAGCGTGTCGCGACGGGGCGCGCCATCGTGCGCAACCCGAAGGTCTTTCTGTTCGACGAGCCGCTGTCGAACCTCGATGCCAAGCTGCGTGTGCAGATGCGCACCGAGATCAAGCGCGTGCACCAAAAAGTAATGACCACCACGGTCTACGTCACCCACGACCAGGTCGAGGCGATGACGCTCGCCGACCGCGTCGTGGTGATGAACAACGGCCGCATCGAGCAGATCGGCGCCCCGCAGGAGCTCTACCACCACCCGAAGACCCGGTTCGTCGCCGGGTTCATCGGCTCGCCGGCGATGAACTTCATTCCCTGCCGGCTGGAGCAGAATGGAAGCGGGATGCGGGTGCGCGTGTCGGACGCCATTTCGCTGCCGCTGCCGCAAGCGCATGCGTCGCGCTGCCGGTCGGCCGCCGGCCGTGAGCTGATCCTCGGCCTGCGGCCCGAGCATCTGACCGAGCCGCGGCGCGCCGACGACGGCGGCGGATTCGACGTCACGCTCGACGTGGTCGAACCGCTTGGCATGGAGACCATGGTGTTCTTCAACGTCAACGGCAACGAAATCTGCGGCCGCGTCGACCCGGCGAGCGCGCGGGGGCCGGGCGAATCGATGCGACTCGCCGCCAATGTCGAGCACATGCATTTGATCGATCCGGCGACGGATGCGGTGCTGTAGCGCCGCGATGAGCGGGCGTGCCGGAACGTGCGCCGCCGACACGTTGTGATGACCGCCGAACCGTCCGCTCTCTCCGCCGTGGTGCCTGACGGCGCATCGGGCGATCGCGCTGTGCGATCGCGCTACGATGGGCTGCGCCGGGCCGTGATCGCGTTGGGATTCGCCTGGTCGGCGGCGTTCATCGTGGTGGGCGTCGGCTTCGGGCTGCAACTCTACGGGGACGGCTCGATCTTTTCCTACTCGGTGCCGATCGGAGCCGGCTGGGCCTATCACTTCCACAACATCGCGGGCCGGCTGTTCGTATTCCTGTACTCGCACCTGCCGGCCGAGGCCTATGTGGCCGTGACCGGCGACGCCCGCGGTGGCATCGCGCTCTACGGGCTCCTGTTCTTCGGGGCGCCGCTCGTCGGCCTGCTCGCGACGCTGGCTGCCGACCGATCCGCCGGCCGCGTGCTGCTCGGCTGCGCGTGTCTTTCGACCGCCGTGCTCTGCCCAATGGTGTTCGGCTTCCCAACCGAGATGTCGATCGCCCATTCCGCGTTCTGGCCCGCGCTCGCGCTCGGTCACTACGCCCGCCGTGGTCTGGTGGGTCTCTTGCTCGTCTTCGCCGCGCTGCTCGCGCTCGCGCTCACGCACGAAGGCGCGCTGGGCTTCGCGATCGCGATCCTGGCGACGGTGGCATTACGCGGCCCGCGCGACCCTGCGTTCCTGCGGGCCGCCGCCGCCTTGCTCGGCGCCGTCGCGCTCTGGTCGATCGTGAAGATCGAACTGCCGCCGGGCGACTACTACGCGAGGATCATCCCGGCCGCCGCCCGGAATTTCATCGACGTCGACAATCTCTTCGCCAGCGGTCTCGTCCGCCTGCTGGCGGCCGCGCTTGCCGCCTATGCGGTCGCGCTGCTGCTCATCCGGCGGCTCGCACCCGCGCATGGGCCGCTGGTCGCGACTGCGCTCGTTGCGCTCGCGCTCGCGGTGTATTGGCTCTGGTTCGATCACGCGCTCCACACCCAGGAGCGATATTACGTCCGCACCGCGATCCTGGTGGTGACGCCAGTGATCGGCGGGATCGCGGCGCTGTGCGTGCTGCGCGCCGAGGGGCGCCTCTGGCTTCCCGTGCCGGTCCTGGCGAGGCTCGCCGCGATCCTCACGGACGGTGCGCACGCACTCACCCGCGGCGCCCCGGCGCGCGCGGCGGCCGGGGCGCTGGCGCTGGTGACGCTGGTGCATGCGGTCGAGACCGGCAAATTCGTCGCCGCCTGGACGCAGTACAAGGCGGCAGTGCGCGCACTCGCCATGGGCACGGCATCCGATCCGGCGCTCGGCGATCCGCGGTTCGTCTCGTCGCACCGCATCGATCCCGGCCTCAACCGGCTGTCATGGCTGACGACCACGCCTTTCCTCTCGGTGCTGCTGGCGCCCGGACTTGTCCCGCAGCGCCTCGTGGTCGATCCGTCGGCGGGCTATTTCTGGCTGTCCTGCGAGAAGGCGACCGCAAGCGAGCGGGGTGACGGCGCGATCCCGGTCGAGAGCCGCCGCCTCATCCGGGTGCACGCCTGTCTGCATCGCCAGGATCTGTGACAAAATGGGATCGAACTAAACGTGCTGATTGCCATGCCGGTTGCGCGCGTCACTGCCACTTCTGGCGAACCACCTTCTCCGCGCCAGCGTGGGACGTCTTGTCGTCGATGACCTCGTCGGGGTTCTCTTCCGCGTAGTGAAGAGCCAGGCGGCCGACCGCGAGGCCGACGACTTCATGCCCGTGGCACGCTCGCGCTCAGGGTGACGAGAAGCTCGTCCAGTTGCTCGAACGTCTCGGGCATCCCACCCTCCATCCCGGCGATGGCAGCGTCGAGAGCTTCCTTCGAGGGATAGAGTTCGTGCAGGACCAGCAGCGTCTTGCCACCATTTTCCTCGAAGGTCACCGTGGTGACGGCACCGTCATCACTTTCGTCATTGGTCCAGACGAGGCGGGCGTGCGGTATCACTTCGATGTACCTACCGAAGAACACCATAGGCTTTGAGGAATCGTGGCCGAACTCCAAACGGTACCTGCCCCCGACACGAACATCCGCCTCGCAGGAAAGCAGGGACACACCAGTCGACTTCGGTGCCCACCACCGCTTGAGCAGCTCGGGCTTGGTCCACGCCTCGAACACGATGCGCGCCGGGCCGTTGAAGGTTCGCGTAATGACTAGCTCACGCTCGGACTTCCGTTCCACCGTCGTGCGGTTCTTCATGGGGATGGGCTCACGCTCTCTTCTTGAGTCCATCGACCTTCTCCTTCCGTTTCAATTCCTCGACTACCATGTCCAACTCGTCGAAGCGTGCGTCCCA
>DATFSB010000131.1:0-2828 GCA_035262825.1 Gemmatimonadales bacterium
ATGGCGTGCTCACCGACAATGGGCTCTTCATCGGCCGCGTCGGCGACCATCCCGCTGAGTTGAAGCGCTTCAACGCGCTGGATGGCGTGGCGATTTGGACGCTCAAACGCAGCGGCCTGAGGGTTGCGCTCATCAGCGCACGCGCTTCTGAGGCAACGCTGCTGCGGGCCCGCGAGCTGAAGATCGACGACGTGATCGAGGACAACCACAAGCTCCCTGCCCTGGAAGGACTGCTCGCCCGTTACGACGTGACGCTGGAGCAATGCGCCTTTGTCGGCGACGACCTCGCGGACCTGCCGGTGCTGCGCCGCGTGGGGCTACCCATCGCCGTCGCCAACGCGGTTCCCGAAGTGCAGCGCGCGGCGACGTTCGTCACGCGGGCGGCGGGCGGCCACGGGGCGGTTCGCGAGGTCGCCGAGATGATTCTCAAGGCGCGCGGAGAGTGGGACGAACTGGTCGAGACGTATGTAACGGAACGCACCCATGCCGCCACACGATCTCGCTGAGCGGGGGCGGCGCGTGCTGCAGCTCGAGGCGGAGGCGATTCAGGCTGCCGCCCGGGAGCTGGGGACGCCGTTCGTCCGCGCGGTGGAACTGCTGCGCTCCGCGACCGGGCGGCTCATCGTGTCGGGGGTGGGGAAGTCGGGGCTGATCGCGCGCAAGATCGCGGCGACGTTCACGTCGACCGGGACCCCGGCGACGTTCCTGCACCCGGTCGATTCGCTGCACGGGGATCTCGGCATCGTCGGTCGCGGCGACGTCGCGCTGCTGCTCTCGAAGAGCGGCGAATCGGACGACCTGTTCGGTCTGGTGCAGCAGCTGGAACGGCTCGGCGTCCCGATCATCGCGATCACCGGCGCCCCCGACTCGGCCCTGGCGCGGGCGGCGGCCGTCGTGCTCGACGCCGGGCGGGCCGAGGAGGCGTGTGAGGAGACCCTCGCGCCGACGACGTCGACGACCGTCGCCCTGGCACTCGGCGACGCGCTGGCGGTCACGCTGCTCGAGGTGAAGGGTTTTCGTCGCGAAGAATTCGCGGCCCTGCACCCCGGTGGAGCCCTGGGGCGGCGACTGCTGCTGCGCGTCGGCGACGTGATGGTCACCAACGACCTGCCGGCGCTCGGTCCCGACCGGCCGATGCGCGAGTGCGTGGTGCTGCTGGCGCGCAAGCGCGGCACCGTCGCCGTCGTCGATCCGGCGGGCAGCCTGCAGGGAGTCGTGACCGCCGGCGACCTGACGCGCCTGATGGAGCGCAGCGACCGATTCCTCGACGTGCCGGTGCGCGACGTGATGACGCGGTCGCCGAAGACCACGACCGCGGACACCCACGCCCAGGCGGCGGTGAACCTGATGGAGCGGCACGGCATCATGGCGCTGCCGGTACTGGATGGTGGAGCAAAGGTGATCGGGATGGTGCATTTGCATGATCTCATGAAGGCGGGAGCAGTCTAGATGTCTCGACGCCTGTGCTGGATCCTGTTGCTGAACGCTTTTGTGGTGGCGTCGTTTGCCTGTTCCAACGGAGCAAAGCCGACGGCCACGATCACCGCCGCCGACACCGCGGATCAGGTGCTGATCGACATGTCGCACTATGTCACCAACGATGGCGTGGTGCGGGCCCGCGTGCGGGCGGATACGGCGTACTTCTACCAGAACACGCAATCGGTCGAAATGCGTGGCAACATTCACATCACCTTCTACGACACCGACGGCCGTGAGACGTCCACCATGTCCGCGACCCAGGGCACGTATCACTGGGCCACGGGCGACATGGAGGGACGGGGCGGCGTCACCGTCGTCGGGGCCGGGGACGGCCGCACACTGCGGAGCGAGGTGATGCGTTACAAGCAGGCGACGAACCAGGTCTCCTCCGATCAGCCGTTCGATTTCGTCGGACCGGGTCGTCACATCACGGGCCAGGGGTTCACCTCGGATCCCGATTTCCGCAACGTCACCGCGGTGAAACCCATCGGAACGGGCGGACACATCACCCTGCCGAACCAATGATGGCGACGCTCGCGCTGCTCCTCGTGCAGCAGCAACCGGCCGACACGTCGCGCGGGCGGCCGTGCGTCGTGGAGATCGACTCCATCGGGCACAACTACCGCGAGGTCACGATAGGTCCGAACCAGAAGAGTTATCACGCGGGGGGCGGCGTCCTGGCGCACTGCCAGGGCACCAACACCAGGCTCACGACCGACAGCATCGCCCACTATCCGGCCGTGGGGCGCTCGGATCTCATCGGGCACGTGCATATCAGCGATACCGCCCTCACCCTCGACGCCAACTTCGTCTCGTACTTCGTTACCAATGAGCGTCTCGAGGCGCACAACAACGTGGTGGCGGTGAACCGCAACAACCGCTCCGTGCTGCGCGGGCCCAATCTCACGTATTGGCGCGCCGCACCGGGGATCCGCGATACCCTCGAGATGTACGCCACGCAACGCCCCCACATCGACTATCGCGGGGCGGGGGCGAGCGACACCACCGAGCCGTACGTGATCGTGGCGGACCGGGTGCGCTTCAAGGGCAACGACCGCATGTGGGCGGGCGGCAAGTCGACGATCGATCGCTCCGACTTCGCGGCACAGGGCGACTCGATGTTGCTCGATCAGACGAGCGGCCTCGGCGTGCTGATCGGGAAGCCCAAAGTGCAGGGCAAAGGCGCCCAGAGTTACACGCTGACGGGGACCCGGATCGAGCTGGGGCTGCAGGCGCGCGAGGTGCGCAGCGTGAAAGCGCTCGGCGAAGGCAAGGCCACGAGCACCGACTGGGTGCTGACGGCGGACACGATCAACCTCGCCCTCGAGCGCCGCAAGCTGCAGCAGGCC
>DATFSB010000132.1:0-8961 GCA_035262825.1 Gemmatimonadales bacterium
TCGGACGGCACGGCGGCAATGGAAGCGATGAAGACGTTCCGGCCCGAGATCGTGTTGTGCGACATCGGACTGCCTGGCGGTATGGACGGCTACGCCGTCGCGGCGGCGATTCGCAACCACGGCGCCCACGGCTCGCCGTACTTGATTGCGGTGACCGGCTACGGCATGCCGGCCGACAAGACGCGCGCCCTGGAAGCGGGGTTCGACCACTTTTTCGTGAAGGGTGGCCAGCCGCGCGCCCTGCTCGACCTCATCGACCAGCTGCCCCCGCGGTCCGGAGCCACTTCCCAGCCTTCCTAGCCGAGGTGGAGCTGCCCGGTCCCCGCCAGCGGCAGGTCGATGGTGAAGTGGACGCTGGTGCCGATTCCCCGGCGCGACGTCATCTCGAGCGTCGATCCGAGCGCCTCCACGAGGCCGCGACAGATCTTGAGGCCGAGCCCCACCGTGAGGGAATGGGTTTCGAACCCTGGCCCGTTGTCGGTGACCGAGAATTCCACCCGTCGCCGATCGCGCGGCGCCGCCGCGATCTGCACCGCTCCCTGATCCGCTGCGCGAAGCGCGTTCGTCGCGAGGTTGAGCAGAATGCGCCGTAGCGCCCCGGGACGGCCCAGCCGATGATCGAGCCTCCCGACAGGGGCGTCGCAACGCAGCGCGACCCCATGGGCTTCCTGCAACGGGGCGACGAGGCGCTGCACGTCCGTTAACAGCTCGCGGATCGAGAACGGCGCCGGCTCCCGGTCTGTCGGACCGATGTTCCCCTGAGCGAGATCCTCAACGTCGGCGGCGAGCGCGCACAGGGAATACGCTGCGCTGCGGATCAGCGCCAGCCGGCGGCGTTGCTCGCTGTTGATCACCCCGGCCGCCCCGTCCATCAGTCCCTCGGCGACGATCTGGATCGCCGCAACGGGAGAGCGCAGATCGTGCGCGAGGGCGGCGGCGAGCTCGTACGCCGACCCCCCCTGGTCCGGCGCGGGCGGCCAGGTGCTGCGCTGGCCGGCCAGGCGCTCGGGGGCGCGCGCATTGAGCGGATCGCTCATACGATCGCCGGGAGCGACTGGTCCGCGGAGTCGGGGTCGTCGCCCGGGGCCTCGAATGCGGCGGCGACCCACGCGCGGTGCAGTCCGTGTCGCGTCATCATGCGGTACAGCGTGCCGCGGGCCACGCCGGCCGCGCGCGCCGCGTTTGCGACGTTGCCGTCCGCCCGCTCGACCGCCCAGCGCACATAGCGCGATTCGAAATCGGTGAGGAAGCGATCGCGCGCCTCCTCCAGCGTCTGCACCGGCGCGTCGTCCGCACTCCGAGTTGCGCCGGCCCGCGCGTCGTCGACGGAGCTGAGGCACAGGTCCCGCGGCTCGATCACCTCGCCTGGCCCGACCGAGACGATCGCCCACTCGATGACGTTCTGCAGCTCGCGCAGGTTGCCGCGCCAGCGATGGGCTTTCAGGGCGGACAGGGCCGCCTCCGACAGCCTGGGAATGGGTGTCTTGGGCCGGTCGCGTCGCCAGTACGTCGTGAGAAACAGATTCGCGAGCAGCGGAATGTCGTCCACGCGCTCGCGCAGCGGCGGCACGTGCAGGCGCATGACGTTGAGGCGGTAGTAGAGATCTTCGCGCAGGCGACCGTCCCGCACGGCGCGCTCCGGATCGATGTTGGTGGCGGCCAGGAAGCGGACGTTCACGGTCGCGTCGGTCGCTTCGCTCCCGACGCGCCGGACCACCCCGTCCTCCATAACGCGCAGCAGCTTCGCCTGGGTCGCCCTGGGCATGTCGAGCACTTCGTCCAGGAACAGCGTGCCGTCGTGCGCCACCTCGAGCAGTCCGGGCTTGTCGCGGACGGCGTTCGTGAACGCGCCCTTGCGGTGTCCGAACAGCTCCGACTCGCACAGGCCCTCGGGCAGGGCGGAGCAGTTGATCGGGACCAGCGGCCCCGGCGCGCGGCGGCTGTGCTGGTGAATGAACTGCGCGAGGATCTCTTTCCCGCTGCCCGTCTCGCCGGTCAGCAGGACGGGGATGTCGGTCGCCGCGACGCGCCGCGCCAGGGCGAGCGCCGTCCGGAACGCCGGCGCGCGACCGATCGGTGTGACGTACGACCGCCGCGTCGCGAGCAGGTGCGGCCCAAGTGCTTTGGGCGCGGGGCCGCTGCGGGCGGCGGCGGGCGGCGTCATCCCCGGCGCGCGGGCCGCCATGCCGGCGAGCAGCTGCAGCTGCGTCGCCGTGAACGGCTTGGGCAGGTAGTACCACGCGCCCGCCTGCATCGCCTGCTCCGCGGCCTGCGCCGTGGGAGTCGTCGAGGTGATGACGACCCGGGTGTCGGAGCGCGTCGCCAGGGCCGCACGCAGAATGGCGAGGCCGTCCGCCGCCTGGAGCCGTTCCTCGACGATCACGATGTCGAAGCGGTCGCGCGCGACCAGCGCCAGGGCGGCGGCGCCGTCGGAGCAGGGCTGAACGTCGAAGCCACTCATGCGCAGCACCGCGACGCTGCAGTTGCGCAGCGTTGGGGCGTCGTCCGCGACCAGTACCCGAATCGGGTTGCGGGCGCACTCCACTGCCGGTGCCGGAGTCGCCATGGCTGGGAACAATGGCAGAGACCGGGCCACGCTCGCGGCCCGGCCTGCGGTGCCACCGTTGCGTGCCTATCGCGGCGGGTTTTCCAAAGCGGGCGGCTGATCTGCCCCACTGTGCAACGCCCTGGCCGGGGCGCGTGCACCGATTCGGGTCATGGGACGCGCGGCTCCACGAACGCACGCAGCCAGCGGTGCCGGGCGTCCGGCGCGCCGCTGAACAGGGCGGTCCCTGCCCGGAGCAGCAGCGTAGCGGGGTCGATCGGCTTGTACGCGAGATTCGCCACGGCGGCATAGCCGGCACGCACCGTCACGCTGTCGGGGTCGAGGCCGATTTCGAGAGCGGCGGCGGCTCGCACGGGGCGCGCAAGACGGACCGCCAGCCCGACGACGCCGCCGGGATCGGTGGCAGGCGCGAGCACCGCGAACTCGGCGTTTCCCGGTCGTCCGACGACGTCGCTGAGGCGGACCGCGCGCTGCACCCCGCGCGCCGATTGCGCCGCCGCCGTCACCAGGTGCGACGCGGCGCCGGGCGGCAGCTCGATGGCGAACACGAGGCAGGCCAACCCCTGTCGCTGGCGCAACGCCAGCGCGCCCAGCTCCCGGGCGCGGCGCACCAGGCCTTGCCAGCTATACAGCCCGCTGGCGGCGTCGAACAGGCTTTCGGTCGTTCCGCGATCAGCGTCGCGTTTCGCGTCCACGTACGCGTGGCACAGCCGGCCCACGTCCTGGGGCGCGATCCACAAGCCGATGGTGTCGCGACCCCCGGCGCGCACCAGAGCGAGACGCTGCTCGAAGGTGGGCGGCGCCGCGGCGACGAACAGCACCGGTGTCGTCGGAGCGACACGATGTTCGGCGAGCAACCCCTGGCAGACGGTCGCCGCGGTGATGTCCTCCAGCGCCGTATCGAGCAGCACCAGATCGGGTTGCAGGTTGACCGACTGCTCGAGGGCGCGGTTCCCCGTCGTCACGGAGGTGAGCGCGAAGTCCGCCTCCAGCACCTTCGCCAGCAGCGCGATGGCGGAGTGCTCCGCCGCGCCCGCAAAGAGGATGTGCGGGCGATCCGTGTATCGGGAGTCGATCCATCTTGGCAGCGGGTCGCTCATCGCCGTGTCGACGGTCAGACAGATCACTGGCAAACTTGACGCCAGCGGCGGAGCGGAGAGCGTCTGGCCCGGAATTTGTATCAATGCACCAAAGGATTTGTATCAAATGCACCAAAGGACGCGGAGGAGCGATCTTATGGCGGGCGACTTGGACTCTTCGGAATCGCGGTTCGCACCACCCGAAGGGAACGGCGACGGGTCGGCAGCGGCGGTTGAGCCGCAGGTGCTGGCCCCGATGGCGTTCCGGATGCCGCGCCACGCCCTGCTCGAGCTGCCCTACACGGCGGCCGCCGATCCCGAAATCGAATCCGACATCCGCACGCTGCTCGAACAGATCACCTCCTCCGTCGTCGCCGACCTGCAGCCCGCCGCCATCCTGGTGCGCGGCAGTCTGGGTCGCGGCGAAGGGGCCGCGTTTCGCGCTGATCGCGAGACGCAGGTGACGAGCGATGTGGAGCTGGTCGCGGTGCTGACGGGTCGCGGCGCGACGGTACGCGCCTGGAAGGCCCGGCGCCGCACCGCAGTGCTGCGCGATACGCTGGCCGAAACGTTCGCCGTCCCGCAGCTCGACCTGGTGACGGTGCCTGCGCAGCTGCTGCGCGAGCCGCCGCCCTCCCTCACCACGTTCGAGCTGCTGCGCTCCTCCCGTCTGCTGTCGGGGACGATCGAGATCGCACGTCCGAGCGCCGTCCCGGTGGAGCGCGTACCGGCCTCCGGCCTGATGCGCCGCTTGCGCCGCGCCGGCAACGGGCTGCTGTTCGCCTGGTCGCGACTCGGCGTCGGGGATGGCGAGCTTCCCGAAGGGATCTCCCGCGCCGTCCGCGCGACGACCGACACCTCCTATCTCGCGTGCGGCGACGTCTGGCTGTTCCGGACCCGCCATTACGATCACCGGCTCGCGGTGCGGGCCGAGTGGCTGCGGCTGCCGTTCTCGGCAGGGCCGGGTCTGACCGCCCGCCTGCGGGACGAGTACCAGATCGCGGCGCGCGAGATGTTGTTCCCGAGTCCGCGCGGCGGGTTCTCACGGGCCCAGTCGGTGGCGCGCTGGGAGCGCGCGGCGGTCGAATGGATGGGATGTTTCCGGGCCTGCCGGCAGCGGGCGTGGTGGGGCCGGTACGGCCTGGAGCTGCACCGGGCCGGAATTCACCCCGTGCGGCACGCGCTGGAAGAGCTGCTCGAGCCGGTGCGCCATCGCGAGGAAGGAACCATCAGCGTCCATGCCCAACGGACGGTGCTGCCGATGTTGATCGAGTGGACACTCGACGGCTGGGACGACCCGGTGCGGCGCGACCGCGTCGCGGCGTTGCTCAATTCGAGCCGCGACGAGGCGAGGGATCTGTCGTATCTGGTGCTGAAGTTCCTGAAGACGATCAAGCTGCCGCACACGCCGGCGGCCACGCCGCAGGCCCTGCCGGCGCTGAGCTCCGGGTCCTAGGCGAACGAGCTAACCTGCACCATTTCAGTGCATCTATTCGTGTCGTACGTCCCTGATTGAGGCGGTATCGCCTCAAGCTCTCCCCTAGTGCCTTCGTAAATCTAATCGCCTTAATGAATTAACAAAGCACAGAAATGAGGCGCATGGCATTGTGCTTGCGGTCCTCAAACACATCTTTCCATCAGTCGACCGCCCATCGCAGGAGCCATCGGAGGGCTCTCCATGAGCACGAAAGAAGCTGCCGCTATGGTCCGCATCTCGCCCTTGTCGGCGCAGCGCGCGCCATCTCGGGAGGAAATGGCGCCGCTGTTGAGCGAGCTGGTTTCGCACCTGCGCGAAAGCCGCACACAATTGCGCCAGGAGTGGGCGCGCCGCATCGCCCTGACCCAGCTGCTGCGCGCGATGACCGAGGAGGAGATCTTCGCCGAAGCCACGTCGGTCTACGACAACTACGTCGAAGCCCTGGAAACGGGCACTTTCGAGGCGCTGCAGGCATACTCCCGCAACCTGTCGGAGCGCATCATCCCGCGCGGCGTCGAAACCCACGAAGTCGTCGGTATCGTGCTGCTGCTGCGCGACGTGCTCGCCCGCTCGCTGTTCGCCAAGTACCACGAGGATTTCACCCAGCTCAATCGCATTCTCGACACCTACGAGCCCGCCGCGAACCGGATCGCCAACACCGTTGCCGTGGGATTCGTGCAGGAGCGCGAGCGCATCATCCTGCAGCAGCAGGAAGCGATTCGCGAGCTGTCGACGCCGGTGCTCCAGGTGCGCGAGCGCCTCTTGATTCTCCCCATCATCGGCGTGATCGACCCGCACCGGGCGCGCCAGCTGACCGAGCAGCTGCTGCGCGCGATTCGCACCAATCGCGCCAAGGTCGTCGTCATCGACATCACCGGCGTGGCGGCGATGGATGCCAACGTGGCGAATCACCTCGTGCAGACGGTCGAGGCGGCCCGCCTGCTCGGCGCCACCGTCATCGTGACCGGGCTGTCGCCCGAGATCGCCCAGACGCTGGTGACGATCGGCGTGGATCTGAGCGAGATGGCGACGGTCGGAGACCTGCAGGGCGGCATCGAAGAGGCAGAGCGGTTGCTCGGCTACAAGGTCCTGCCACTGGCGGAGCTCGGGTCGCAGAACTGATCGGCGACGGAGGCGGTTCGTGGAAGTCCCGATTCTGAAGCAGGGCCAGTATCTCATCGCTTCGATTCAGTCCGCGCTCACCGATGCGGACCTGTCGCAGCTGCGCGAGGCGCTGATCGCCCAGGTGGGCCGCTACCGCGCCCGCGGCGTCATCGTCGACGTCACTGCGCTCGACGTGATGGACTCCTTCGCGGTACGCACGCTCCGGGATGTGACGCACATGGCCCGGTTGCGGGGCTCCGAGACGGTCATCGTGGGGATTCAACCAGAAGTGGCGTTCGCGATGGTGCAGCTGGGGTTGACGCTCAAGGGCGTCGCGACCGCGCTCGACCTGGAGGAGGGGCTCGCGTTTCTGGACCAGCGGGGGCGCGACCGAGTCGAACGTGGCAACTGAGCTTCGGACCCGCGGGGCGACGGTTCCCGATAGCCGTCGCCTGGTCATCGCCACCGACAAGGACGTCGTCAGCGCCCGGCAGATCGGCCGCGAGCTGGCGGCCGAGTTCGGGTTCTCACCCGGCGATCAGACCGTCATTGCCGCCGCGATCTCGGAGATCGCGCGCAACATCCTCATGTACGCCCGGCGCGGCGAGGTGTCGTTCCAGCTCATTAGCGACGGCGCCCGCGCCGGCATCACCGTCACGGCTCAGGACGAAGGCCCGGGAATTCCCGACGTCGCGCGCGCGCTGCTGGATGGCTATTCGACCTCGGGCGGATTGGGGCTGGGTCTTCCCGGGGCCAAGCGTCTGATGGACGAGTTCGACATCGTCACCGACGTCGGTCGCGGCACGACCATCACGATGAGCAAGCTCAAACGCCCGCAACGGTGAGCCACAGCACGTGTCCATGCCCCGCCTCGCGATTCCGAGCCGCCTGCTCGACGTCGGCGTAGCCTCCACCGCCCTCAGGGGGCAGCGCGAATCGGGCGACCTCCATTTGGTCCGGCCCGTGAACGGCGGCGACAGCGTCCTCGTGGCTGTGGTGGACGGCCTCGGGCACGGGCAGGAGGCGGCGCTTGCCGCGCGCATCGCCATCGACACCCTCGACCGCTACGACGCAGCGACGGTTCCGCACCTGGTCCAGCACTGTCACGAGGCGCTGATCGGCACGCGCGGGGTGGTGATGAGCGTGGCGCAATTCGATGCCGCACGCGACACCATGACCTGGGTCGGCGTGGGCAACGTGGCGGGAGTGCTCGCGGCCGGTGACCGGGAGGGGCGCACCTCGACCACCGCGCTCGTGACCCGGGCCGGGATCGTGGGCTCGCGCTCGGATGCTCCGCCGGCGCGCCCCTGGGTGATCCCGATCCAGCCGTACGACATCCTGGTGCTCGCCACCGACGGCCTGCGGGCCGATTTCGTCGACGACATCGTGGCGGGCCAGGACCCGCAGACGACGGCCACCCGTCTGCTCGAGCGTCACGGCAAGGGGAGCGATGACGCCCTCGTCCTCATCGCCCGATACCTGGGAAGGCGGTGAACCATGACCACGCCCGGATCCGAACTTCCTGAGCGAGCGCCGGCGCCGCCGCCCGCGTCGACGGAGAAGCTCCGTGTCCTCGCCGTCGGCGGGGAAGCCGCGCCGGCCGGCCAGCTGCGGCGCTGGGCGGGCGAGCTGGAGGTCGACTTCGAGTGGTCACCCGACGTCTCGCAGGCGGTGCGGCAGCTGGCCGAGCGGCAGTGGAACGCGGTGCTCGTGGTGTTCGGCGACCGCCAGGACGAGGAGCTGACCTGGTGGGCCGACACGGTGCGCGTCGCCAACATCACGCATCACCTGATCGGGGTTGCCGACCGGCCCTCGATGGGCCTGGCGTTGCGGGCCGAGCGGCTCGGGATCGCGGACCTGCTGACGCGTCCGGTGCGGCGCGAGGCCTTCCAGGCGGCGCTGCGCCGCATCGCGTCGGGGACAGAGACGGCGGCGCCGCTCCCCGAGGTGCAGCCGCACACCGTGGGGCCGTACGCCCTGGTGGGCGAGAGCCCCGTAATGCTCGACGTGTACAAGCTTCTGGCCCGCGTAGCCGCCACCACCGTCACGGTGCTGCTCCAGGGCGAGTCGGGCACCGGCAAGGAAATCGTGGCGCGCACGATCCATCTCAGCGGCGCGCGGGCGGCGAAGCCCTTCGTGGCGGTGAATTGCGCCGCGATCCCCGAGAACCTGCTGGAGAGCGAGCTGTTCGGTCACGAGAAGGGCGCGTTCACCGGAGCGGTGACGCGCAAGATCGGGCGCTTTCAACAGGCCACCGGCGGGACGCTGTTCCTCGATGAGGTGGGGGACTTGAGTCTCACGCTGCAGGCGAAGATCCTGCGGGCCGTGCAGGAGCGCGAGATCGAGCGCCTCGGGGGCGGGGAGCCGATTCCCGTCGACGTACGGCTCATCGCCGCCACCAATCACGACCTGCGCGCGGCGATGGACAGCGGACGGTTTCGCGAGGATCTGTACTACCGGCTCGCGGTGATGGTCATTGAGCTGCCGCGCCTGGTGGACCGCGGCGACGATCTGCTGCTCCTGGCCGCGTACTTCATCAACAGCATCGGCGAACGCTACGGGAAGCGCATCACCGCGATCTCCCACCGGGTGCTCGACGTGCTGCGCGGCCGGCCGTGGACCGGCAACGTCCGCGAGCTGCGCAACGTCATCGAGCGCATGGTCGTGGTCGCCCGCAAGGAAGCACTGACGGTCGACGATCTCCCCGGCGACCTGCGGGGGGAGGACCGGGTCCC
>DATFSB010000133.1:0-7095 GCA_035262825.1 Gemmatimonadales bacterium
TTCTGGTATGAGCGGGACTTTGTGGGCCGTGGACGGGACTCGCGGCTGAGAGCCGCGGCTCGGCTATCTGTCGCCTAAGGCGACGTTATGTCACTCTCAGTGACAGCAGCCGAGTCGCGGCTCTTAGCCGCGATCCTCATAGACTCGATCTCTGTATCTCCTACTCAACCGCAACCGCACCCCGCTCGTCAGGATCACGACGCCATCCCCGTGAAACCACGGCTGCAGCTCGCGTACCCGATCGAGGGCGACGATCTGCGAGCGGTTGATGCGGCGAAACTGCCGCGGGTCGAGCTGCGGCTCGAGCGCGCCGATCGACGTGCGCAGCCGGTGGCTCGCGCGGCCGACGTGGACCCGCACGTAGTTTCCCTGGGCCTCGAACCAGTCCACCTCATCGACGCGTACGAAGAACGCGCGGCCCCGTTCGCGCACCAGGAGCCGTGACAGGGGCGCCCCGGGCGCGGCGGCGGTGTCGCGCCGCTCCAGCTGGCGGCGCGCGCGCGCGATCGCCAGGCGGAAGCGGTCGGGGTCGATCGGCTTGAGCAGGTAATCGACGGCCTGGTGATCGAAGGCCGGGACGGCGTAGCGCTCGTAGGCCGTCACGAAGATCACGGCCGGGCGGCGGGCAGCCGGCAGGCCGTCGAGCAGCGCAAGGCCGTCGGCGCCCGAGAGCTGGACGTCGAGCAGCAGCAGATCGGGTCCCTGCGCCGCGATCTCGCGCCGCGCCGCCAGCACGTCGCCGCAGGCGCCGATCACCTTCACGTCGCGCTCGTCTTTCAAGAGGCGCCGCAACCGGCGCACCGCCAGCGGCTCGTCCTCGACCACGAGGACGCGAATCATTATGCCACCCGGGGCACGTGAAAGGGCAGTAACAGCCGCACCACGAGGCCCCGGGGCGCCCCGTCGACCAGCTCGAGCCGGTGAGCGGGCCCGTACAGCTGCAGCAGACGGGCGCGGGTATTCGCGAGCCCGATCCCGCGCCCCGGGGCCCGCGCCGCATCCTCGTCCAGCCCCGGCCCGTCATCCCACACCTCGACGCGCAGCGTCCCGTCGTCGCGGCGCGTGCGGATGCCCACCTGTCCCGCTCCCGGCCGGCTGGCGACGCCGTGGCGCACCGCGTTCTCCACCAGCGGCAGGAGGATCATCGCCGGCACGCCGGCGCCGCGCGTCTCGCTCGCGATCTCCCAGCGCACCCGCAACCGGTCCTGAAAGCGGACCGCTTCGATCTCGAGATAGCGGTGCACCAGCTCCAGCTCGGTGGCGAGGGGCACCTCGGCCGAGCCGTCGGTCTCCAGCGTGCGCCGCAGCAGATCGGCGAGCCGCCCGACCATGCGCTCGGCGGCGTCGGGGTCCTCGTGAATCAGCTCGGCGATCGCGTTGAGGGTGTTGAAGAGGAAATGCGGCCGCAGCTGCAGCGTCAGCGCCTGGAGCCGGGCCTCGGCGGCGCGCATGCGGTGTTCGCCCGCATCGCGGGCGTACTCGCGGGCGTGCGCCAGCGCGACGATGGCCCAGTACACGAGGAGGTTCCAGTGGTACGAGGCGGCGAAGTTATCGACCAGCTTGGGCAGGAAGGGGTACGGCTCGCCGCCGCGCAGCACGACCTGAATCGCGGTCGCGAGCACGAGGTGCAGGAAGCCGAGGGTGAGACTGGCGCCGAAGTGAATCGGGACAGCGCGCTCCCAGTTGCTGCGGTCGATCCGGAAGCGTCGCGCCAGCGCGCCGACGATGAGCGCCAGCAGTCCCCACAGGTACCAGTCGGGCAGCTCGGAGCGAAGCGCCTGCCACCAGGTCGAGGGGTGGGGCGAGGAGCGCTGTTCGGCGAGATAGAGCTGCGTGGCGAAGACGAGGCCGAGCAGCGTCCACAAGCCGAAATACCCGAGCCAGGCGCGTGTTCGCGACTTCATGAGAGGCAATATGAAGCGGCCGGCCCCTGGCTGGGAACCGGCCGCTCTCGCTACACCACCCGATTCACGCCTTCTTGCTGAGTTTGGAGTGTGCGTACCCATAGAAGACGTATACCACCATCCCGATGACGAACCAGATGATCAGCCGCCGCCAGGTCACCCACGGCAGGGAGATCATGAGGTAGAGCGCGGAGACCGCTCCGAGCGGTGCCACGATCGCGTAGGCCGGGGTTTTGAAAACACGCGGCAGGTCCGGCTCCCGTACCCGGAGCACGATGATGCCGATCGACACGATCACGAACGCCAGCAACGTGCCGATGGAAACGAGCCCCGCCGCGTCGCGAATCGGCAGGATCGCCGCGAAGAAGGCGACGAGCACGCCGGTGACGATCGAGGTGATGTACGGAGTCTGGAACCTGGGATGGACCTTGTTGACGAACGGCGGCAACAGCCCGTCGCGCGCCATCGAATAGAACACGCGCGACTGACCGAGTAACATCACCAGGATCACCGACGACAACCCGGCGATGGCGCCGATCTTGATCAGCGTCGCCATCCACCCCAGCCCGGCACGGTCGGCGGCGACGGCGATCGGGTCGGGAACGTTGAGCTCCTTGTAGGGCACGATCCCGGTCGCGATCCCGGACACGAGGATGTAGAGAACGGTACAGATCAACAGTGAGCCGATGATGCTGATCGGCATGTCTTTCTGTGGATTGCGCGCTTCCTGCGCCGCGGTACTCACCGCGTCGAATCCGATGTAGGCGAAGAACACGATCCCCGCCCCCGCCATCACCCCAGTCCAGCCGAAGGATTCTCGCACTCCGGTGTTCGCGGGGATGAACGGATGCCAGTTCGCCGTGTTGATCGCGTGCGCGGCGCCGACGATAAACAGCAGCACCACGGCCAGCTTCACGAGCACGATCACGTTGTTGACGTTGGCGGATTCCTTGATGCCGATGACGAGGAGGGTGGTGACCAGCGCGATAATGACGACGGCAGGCAGGTTGAAGATCGCGGTCGTCGTCGTTCCGTCTGCACACGTCACGACCGCGCCGCGCGCCCCCGACAGCGCGCAGGGCACGTTGATACCCACATCATGCAGGAAACTCACCACGTACCCCGACCAACCGATCGCGACGGTCACGGCGCCGAGGGCATATTCGAGGATCAGATCCCACCCGATGATCCACGCGATCAGCTCCCCGAGCGTGGCGTAGCCGTAGGTGTAGGCGCTGCCCGCCATCGGGACAAGCGACGCGAACTCGGAGTAACACAGCGCCGCGAAGATCGACGCAATACCGGCGAGCGTGAACGACAACACGACTCCGGGCCCCGAATTCAACGCTGCCACCGTCCCCGTCAGGACGAAAATACCGGTGCCGATGATGGCCCCGATGCCCAGTGCCGTCAGATTGAGCGCGCCGAGGGCGCGTTTCAGGCTATTGTCGGATGCGGCTTCCTGTTGAAGAGCGGTGACGCTTTTCCGTCGGAAGAGATCCATGCGCTTGCCTCACCGGTGAAGTGGTTCGGACCGGAACGGGCGCTAGAGTAGACCGCGGCCTCCGGTGTGTCAAGCAGGAGTGAAGTCAGAGACTGTAATTCGGTGCTTCGCGCGTAATCACGACGTCGTGCGGATGCGACTCGCGCAGCCCGGCGGTGGTGATGCGGATGAACTCGGTCTCGGTGCGCAGCTGGGCGACGGTCGCGACGCCGCAGTACCCCATGCCGCTGCGCAACCCGCCGACCATCTGGAACAGCACGTCGCCGACCGGGCCGCGATAGGGTACGCGGCCTTCGATGCCTTCGGGAACGAGCTTCGAGGGACTGACCTCGCCTTCCTGGAAGTAACGGTCGGCCGACCCCTCTTCCATCGCCGAGAGGCTGCCCATGCCGCGGATCACCTTGAAGCGGCGGCCCTCGAGCAGGAACGACTCGCCGGGACTCTCCTCGGTGCCGGCGAGCATCGAGCCCATCATCACGCTCTCGGCGCCGGCGGCGAGCGCCTTGACGACGTCACCGGAGTACTTGATGCCGCCGTCGGCGATGACGGGAATGTCTCCCGCGCCGCGCACCGCGTCGACGATGGCCGTGATCTGCGGCACGCCGACGCCGGTGACGACGCGCGTGGTGCAGATCGAGCCGGGACCGACACCGACCTTCACTGCGTCGACGCCACGCTCGACCAGCGCGCGCGCTCCCGCCTCGCTCGCCACGTTGCCGCCCACGAGCTGTGCCTCGGGATACTGCTGCCGCAGGCAGTCGACGGTGTCGAGCACGCCCTGCGAATGCCCGTGCGCCGAGTCGACCACGATCACGTCGCACCCCGCGTCGAGCAGCGCCTTGGCGCGCGTCATCGCCTCGGACGTGGCACCCACCGCGGCCGCGACGCGCAGCCGCCCGTGCTGGTCCTTGTTGGCGCTGGGATGCTGGCGGCGCTTGAAGATGTCCTTGATGGTGATCAGGCCGCGCAGCACGCCCTGCCCGTCCACCACCGGCAGCTTCTCGATGCGGTGCGCGCCCAGGATCTTCTCGGCTTCGTCGAGCGTCGTGCCCATCGGAGCGGTGACGAGGTGCTCCTTCGTCATCGCGTCCCGAATCGGACGGTCGAGCGCGCGCTCGAATTGCAGATCGCGGTTGGTGATGATGCCGACCAGCTTGCCGGCGGCGTCGACGATGGGGACGCCGGAAATGCGGAACCGCCCCATCAGCTGCGCCGCTTCGCGCAGCGGCCGGTCGGGCCCGAGGGTGATCGGGTTCAGGATCATCCCCGACTCGCTGCGTTTCACGCGGTCCACTTCGGCGGCCTGGCGGTCGATCGGCATGTTCTTGTGGATCACGCCGATGCCGCCCGCGCGGGCGATCGCCATCGCCATCTCCGCCTCGGTGACGGTGTCCATCGCGGCGGAAACGAGCGGGATGTTGAGCGAGATATCCCTGGTGAACCGGCTCTGAATATCGACGTTCCTCGGATGCACCGCGGAATGCCGCGGCACGAGGAGTACGTCGTCGAAAGTGAGGGCTTGAGTCTGACGGAAGGTTCCCATAGCGGAAGTTAGTCCGCCGATGCCCAATCCTCAACCCGGAGAACGTTCGACGGCGAGCGACGGCTTCGAGCCGCCGTCCAGGACGGCGGACTGCGCAGACGTGCTTAGAGTTGCTCCAGCACCAAGCGCGCAAGGTCGCGCGCTTTCTGCTCCAGCTGCCGGTGGCCGCTCAAGTCGGTGATCGTCACCAGCACCGCCGTGTTCCCGCGTACCACCGCGAGGTTGCCGCGCGTCCTCCCGGCGCCGAGCCACACCGCGCGATCGCCGAGCCCCGTGATGTTCTGCGCGTCCTTCTGGGCCGCGATGAAATCGAACTGCGCCGACCCGGGCGCGACGCGGTAGTCGACCGTCGTGCCGTGAAAGACGTCGCCCGATGCGGGCTCGATCGTGCAGCCGGCCGGGGTCGGTTGTCGCGGACGGTAGCGGGAGGGCTGGCCCAACGCCGCGGAAGCCTGGGCTTCGCTGAGATAGCTGCAGCCGTTGCGCGCCGGCGCGCTCGCGGCCGTCGCCGTAGAGGAGGCCGCGGTCGCCGTGCGGTCGGTCGCGGTACGATCGGGACCCTTCATGCAGGCGAGGACGCCGCAAACCGCTGCGCCCGATACCAGCGGAATCGAGATTCGGATCATGGGTTTTCCCTATGGCTTGGAGGTCTCGGCGCCCTCCTCGGAGTCTTTCTTCCGTACTTCCTCCACCGCCGCTTTCCCTGCGGCGGCGAGGCCTCCCAGGAACTTCCCCGCCTTGGAGACCGTGTCCATCGTACCCTTGATGATCGTGATCGGCACACGGCCGGCGCGCATCGTGTCCTCGAGCGTCTCGGCGACCTTCTGGAACGCCGGCGCGCCGGCGGGCCGCTCGACGTACTTCGACTCCAGGAACTCGACGTAGTCGAGCACCTGATACGCTTTCTCGTCCGACAGCTCATCCAGCTTGCGCAGCAGCCGCTCCCGCAGCACGTCATTCATGGCAGCACCTCGAGTGACACGAGATCGACGACGGGATTCCCGACGAACTTGCTGCGGCCGGTGCGGACCCGCACCGTCGACTGAATCGTCGCAAGCGGCGCGAGTCCCTGAACGGCGGTGCGCTGCCCGTCGGGCACCACGACATAGACGAAGCCGTGCTCCGGCATCGGCCCGCGCGCCAGCAGATAGAGCGACCCGGTCGGGATATCGGGTCGCAGGTCGTCGGCGGTGCGCACCGAAATCACCTGCAGCGTCCAGCGCAGCGACTGCCCGACGTAGCGGTCGGGCTCGGCGCGCAGCTCGGCGGCGCTCACGCCGACGAGCACGCCTGGAGGTGCCGCCTGGAGATCGGACGTCTTCACCCATCCTTCGAGCTCGACGCGTGTCCAGTCCGCCGTCCGGCCCAGGACGCGCAGCGGGGCGCCCGCGGTGAGCGCCGCGTCGCTCGCGCCGTTGGGGGCGCGATACAGCGTCGTCGGCCGGGCGGAGAGCACGCGCGCCGGATCGACGGGCGCCGGCGTCGTGTCGGGCGCGCGGGCCGGCAGGTCCCGCGCGGGCCCGGCGGGCTGGGTCGCCGGCGCGATGGCATTCAGCGCCGTCGACTTGACCCAGCCGCTGCGGCGCACGTGGACCCAGCGATCCTGCTCGCCCAGCTTGTCGAGGGCGAAGCCGGCGGCGAGGCGGGCGATCACGGCGCCGGCGGGGGTGGCGCGCAGATTTTCGGTCGGCAGCTTGTTGACGGCGATGTCGAACCCGGGGATCGCCGTCGGCCCGAGCGACGTCTTGATGATCCATCCGTCCAGTGTCACGTTCGTCCAGCCGTTCTGCACGGCCCCGGTCTGGACGACCGAGCCCGCCTCGAGCTGCGCCAGGCGTCGGCCCGCCGCGGTCTGGTAGAACCATTCTCCCTGATTCGTGACCCGTGCACCGGCCTGAGCGGAAAGCGGGACCAGGCTGCAGGAGACAACGCAGGCGACAACTGGTAGGAGGCGAAGCGCCGGGATAGATTGCATCTTCACTCAATATGACCAAGAGGCACGGGTCGCGCACCCCGGTCGCGCTGATCGTACTGGACGGCTGGGGGTTCCGACCCGGCCGTGAGGGCAACGCGGTGGAGCTCGCCCAGGCCCCGACCTGGGAACGGCTCTGGGCCCGCGCCCCGCGCACGCTGCTCGACGCGTC
>DATFSB010000134.1:0-3789 GCA_035262825.1 Gemmatimonadales bacterium
GACTTCAACGTCGGGGTGTCGAGCGACGGCGAGCTGATCCGGCTCATCGAGGACCGCCGCAAGACGGGCGTGTTCCTCACCGTGCTCGGCTTCGGGATGGGGAACCTCAAGGATTCGAAGATGGAGCAGCTCGCCGACCACGGAAACGGCAATTACGCCTACATCGACAACGCGCTCGAGGCGAAGAAAACGCTGGTGCACGAGATGGGCGGGACGCTCTACACCGTCGCCAAGGACGTGAAGATCCAGGTCGAGTTCAACCCGGCGGTGGTGCAGGGGTATCGCCTCCTGGGCTACGAAAACCGCCTGCTCGCCGACGAAGACTTCAACGACGACACGAAGGACGCGGGCGAGATGGGATCGGGTCACTCGGTGACGGCGCTGTACGAAATCATCCCGGCGGGGACGCCGAGCGATGGATCGCTGCGGGGGACGGACCCGTTGCGCTATCAGGCGAACCCGACGCCCCGGGACGCGCCCCGCGCTCCCGAGCTCGGGTTCGTCAAAGTCCGGTACAAGACGCCCGACGGCGACCGCAGCCGGCTCCTGGCGCAAGCGATCTCGGAATCCCCCACCGCGACGGCGTCTCCCGACTTCCGGTTCCAGGAGGCAGTCGCGGAGTTCGGATTGCTGCTCAAGAATTCGCAGTTCAAGGGCTCGGCAAGTTTCACGGACGTGATCACGGCGGCCCGTGCGTCGCTCGGGAGTGATCCCGACGGCTATCGCGCCGAGTTCGTGCGGCTCGCGTCGGCGGCGCAGGCTCTCGGTCTGGCCCGCACGGAGGAGCCTCGTTAAGGTTGACCGCATGCTGCGGCTGCCGACGTTCACCTACCGTCAACCCACGTCCCTCCGGGAGGCGCTCGCGATGAAAGCGGACGCCGGCCCGGAGGGTTCGTACGTGGCGGGAGGAACGGACCTCTATCCAAACATGAAACGGCGGCAGCAGGAGCCGCGCACCGTCATCTCGTTAATGGGGATTCCGGAGCTCGGGGCGGATGGGCGGATGGACCGATGGCCGGATGGGCGAATGGACGGATGGACGGATGGGCGGATGGACGGATCGGCGGATGGGTTGATGATCGGGGCCTGCATCACGTTGACTCAGCTATCCGCCCATCCGGCAACCCGACAATCCGCCTACTCTGCCATCGCGACCGCCGCTGAGCTCGTGTCTACTCCACTGCTCCGCAACATGGGCACGCTGGGCGGGAATCTGTGTCTCGACACGCGCTGCAACTACTACGATCAGTCGTACGAATGGCGCAAGGCGATCGACTTCTGCATGAAGAAAGACGGCGCGATCTGCTGGGTGGCGCCCTCGAGCCCGCGCTGCTGGGCCGTCAGCTCCTCCGATGTCGCGCCGGTGCTGGTGGCGATCGGTGCGGAGTACGTGCTGGCGAGCGCTGCGGGCGAGCGGGTCGTCCCCGCCGGACGGTTCTACCACAATGACGGCATCAACTACCTCACCAAACAGCCCGACGAGATTCTCACGGGGGTGCGGCTCCCGGCGCCCGACGGTTGGGATGCCGTCTATCACAAATTGCGCCGGCGCGGCTCGTTCGATTTCCCGGTACTCGGCGTCGCCGCCTGGGTCCAGTGGAATGCCGACGAGGTCGCTGACGCCCGAGTAGTGCTGGGGGGTGTGGCGAGCCATCCCCTGGAGATTCCTGAAGCCGGGACAGCGCTGCGCGGCTCGCACCTCGAACCCGAGGCGATCGCTGCGGCCGCGGAAGCGGCGTTCCGCCCCGCCAAGCCGATGGACAACACCGATTTCGACCTCTCGTGGCGGAAGCAGATGACGCGCGTCTACGTCACCCGCGCGCTCGAGGAGCTCCGTGCGCGGAAGACCGCAGCACGACGGTGAGCCAGCGCGAGTCTGGAGTGTTTTCTACAAACCTTCCGCAATGGCGGGGTAGGATCCGGCTGCGGTCGCGGTAGTCACGACATCTTATCTTGGCGCCAAGGCCGTCGTGCCAACCCAACCAGTTGTCGATCGAGCGATGGCGCAATCGTCTCGAGCGGCGTCCGTCCCTGTCGCGCCGCGATCACGAACGTGACGACCAACAAACCATAAGCCCGCCACGATCGCGAGCAAGCGCTCGCGCGGCGTGAGCCCGGGGACGGCACTCGCCACCACCCAGCCGGAGGACGTGGGTGGGGAGGTGCACGTCAGTTCGGCTTGACGGGTGCGACCTCTACGAGCCAGCGTACCGCGTCGACGACCGTGAGACGCAGCAGCCCCTGCGGTCCGGTGGCCGAGTCGAGCACGGCGCGAGCCGAATCCTGCCAGGCACGCGTCGCCGGGACCGTCCCCGCCATGCGATCGAGCGCCGCAGTGCCGACACCGGCGACTCTGGCGAGGGCATCGACAGCGGGGACGCCGTCGCGCGCCAGCGGTTTCCGCACCGCGACGGCGTGGACCGCCGGTGCCAGCCCCTGCCACGCCGCGAACTCCTGGCGCAGCGAGTCACGGAGAACAGTGGAGCGACCCGAATCGGCGACGAACCGCTCGACCATCGTGAGCGACCCCCAGCGCGACGGCGGATCGGGGCGCGCGGCATCGATCAGCCGCGTGAGCGGCGTCTGCTGCGTCATCCCGACCTGGAGCCGGTGCCGCTGGCCGAACGTCACCGGCTGCGTCACCGCCAGCAGCGACATCATCGTCTGAAAGTCGGGACCGTTCCCCACCGCGAGGTGCAGCATGCGCGCCGTGTGCTCGTTCTGCTCCAGTCCCACTTCAGCCAGCCGCAGGCTCGTGACCGCGAGCCGTTGATACATGTCGTGCACGTCCTTGATCGACGCCGGGGACCACAGCTTCTCGGCGACAGCGGCCAGCCGCGGCCAGATGCGCGAGTCGATCGTCTCCGGCCCGATGTGCTCGCCCCACATGCACGCTTCGCCCCCCATCAGGCGGGCCGCTTCCTCGGCGGTGAACCCCAGAGAGTCGGGGAGGGGATCGACATAATGATCCTCGGCGCTGTCCATGTGGTCGAGGTAATAGGGAGCCGAGAGGATGGCGCGATGACCGGCGCGCACCGTCTGCGGCAGGTACTCGAGCCCGCGCCACGACTGCACGACGGCGGTCGCCGGCAGCTCGGGATTCAGGATCTCGTCCCACCCCACCATCCGCTTGCCGTGCTTGGTCAGGATGGCGGAGAGCCGCTGATTGAAGTACGCCTGCAGCGCAGCGTTGTCGGCCAGGTGATGATCCCGCTTGAAGGCGCGAATGCGCCGGCTGGCGTCCCATTCGACCCCGTTGACCTCGTCGCCGCCGACGTGCCAGTAGGGATCGGGGAACAGCGGCGCGATCTCGCCGATGAAAGCGTCGATGAACTGATAGACGACGTCGCGGGTCGGATCCAGCGTCGGATCGAAGACACCCCAGGTGCGCTGGATCCGATACGGACCCCGCCCGCTGCCGTACCGCGGGTACCCCACGAGCCACGACGAGGTGTGCCCCGGCATATCGAACTCGGGGACGACGCGGATGCCGCGATCGCGGGCGTACGCCACCACGTCGCGGATCTGCACCTGCGTATAGAACAGCCCGTCCGAGCCGTCGAGCTGCAGCAGCGGAAAGCGCTTGCTCTCGACCCGGAACCCCTGGTCCTCGGAGAGGTGCCAGTGAAAGACGTTGAGTTTCACCGTGGCCATGCCGTCGAGCGTGCGCTTGATGACCTCGACCGGCTCGAAGTGCCGGCCGGCGTCAACCAGGAGACCGCGCCAGGGAAAGCGCGGCGCGTCGGCGATGCGGACGGCGGGGATGAAAAACCCCGCGCTGTCGGCGCT
>DATFSB010000135.1:0-6805 GCA_035262825.1 Gemmatimonadales bacterium
GGCTGAACAACGCCACGCTCTGAGTGCCGGGCGCGAGATGCTCGGCCTCGGCGTCGAACAGACTCCGGGAACGCGGGCCCGGCACCTGCAGCAGACGGTCGATCGCGGTCATGGTCTCGCTCGCATGCGATCCACCACATATCCGGCGATCGCGTCGGCCGCGGCCTCCCGGAACGGCGCGAAGCTGGGCCAGTCGTTGATGTCGATCAGCACGGGCCGACCGGGCTCGGGAAACGCCACGTCCCCCCCGAATACTTCGAGACCGAGCAGCGCCGCCGCCTCGAACGCCAGCGCGCGCAGCCGGTCGCCATCCAGCTCGGGCGCCGCGGCCGCGCCGCTGGTGCCCCCGTCCGCCCGGTAATAGCGGAAGAACCGGCCGTCCGCCACTCCATAGAACTTCACGACCGGTCCCTCAACGTGCTCCTGCACCGCCACCCAGGGAATGCCGCGCGCCGTAAAGGCCGCCATCGCCGCCGCCAGCCCCGACCGGGTCGTCGCGACCACGTCCTCGGGACGCTCGGCGTGTACATCACCGCGCTTCACCCACAGGCGCCGCCCGTCGCCGCCCAGCAAGGCGAGATGGACGTCGGTGGCCACCGTCGCCGAGCTCGGCACGACGACGGTGCGGGGAAACGCGATGCGGCTGTTTGCGAGCTGCCGCACCAGCCGGTGGCGGTGGCAGTTGAGCACGCTGGAGGGGCGGTTCAGCACGACCGCGCCATCGAGCTCGAGCGGCATCAGCCGCTCCGAGGCGAGCGGGCCCTGGCACATGTTGAGGTACAGCGGCACCGCGGGGAGTCGGCCCTGCTCGATGTCCGCCTCGCTCACTGCCGTGACGCGCCAGCCCCTGGACGTCAAATGCGCGACGGTCCCGTCGAGAATCGCCGTGTCGTTGGAGCGATGCTGCATCGGGGAGTAGCTGGGACTGCGATAGATGGCCACGAAGTCGGTCATCGAGGTCGCGCTCACGCTCACCGCCGGATCAGAGCTCGGGCGCGGCCAGCCACGCGTTCGCGAGGCTCAGATCCGTCACCCGGTCGAGGTCGATGATACGCGGCACGTCGATCGTAGCAACACGAACCCGCCGGTGTCGCACGAGCCAGTCGAGAAAACCGCGCATCCGTGACACGCCCAGCCGCAACGCCTCTTCGGCGAGGGGCCGGACAGCCGGTCCGAGCGCGTACACCCCGCCCGTCACGCATGGGGCAGCGCCTGGGGCTTGCTCGAACGCCACCACGTCCCCGGTGGCCGTCCGCGTCACGTACAAGCCAGACTTGTCATTGACGAAACTCGTCACAGCCAGCACCACGAACGCTCCCTCCGCCAACCTTGCCGCAGCCTGTCGCGCGACGGCGTCCCAATCGTCACGGCGCATGACTGTGTCGACCATGCTACACAACACCGCACCAGGCGGTGTAGCCTGGAGTCCCGTGACGAAGGTGTGCAGCGACGTCGGCGTGTGGCAGGGAATGACGCGGAACGGCACCGCGAAGTTCCACGACCCGAGAGCCGCCAGTAACCCCGGTGCGTCATCGCGGGCGGCGCAGGTCAACGTTTCGCACCCCACTGCGGCAAGGGCATCGAGCACGCGCTGCGCCTGCGGGCGGCCGCCCACCGGCACCAGTGCTTTCGTGTCGGCCACACCGTCGGCGCGCAGCCGCGATCCTTCGCCGCCGGCGAGCACGAGCCCCTGGAACGTCACGCCAGCACCGGCACGAGCTCGGGAAGCGAGCCGATCCGCGCGTGCGAGGGTGCGTCGGCGGCGGCGCGTCGCTCGGGCGGCGCCATCCAGCAGGCACGCAGGCCGAGTCGCACGGCGGGCCGGATGTCGGCCTCGAAGTTGTCGCCGACCATCCACGCGTCTCGCGGCGCCGCGCCCAGCGCTTCCAGCGTGGCGTGGAAGATCCGGGGATCCGGTTTTTCGATTCCCAGCACCGTCGAATCGCTGGCTACGGCGAAGAGCGGACTCAAGCCGAGCTCGTCGAGGCACGGCTCCAGGTTGCCAGTGAAATTGGAGATGATGCCGAGACGGTAGTCCTGCTGCAGGCGCTCGAGGATGGGGCGGTTGCGCGCGACGATGCGCACCGCCGGCTGGTGCACCGCCGCGACGAGCCACTCCGCCTGAGACCGGAGCAGCGCCGTATCGGGGAGCAGCGGCAAGAGGCAGCGTACCTGGGCCTCGATGGCGGCGTGGAACCCCAGGCTGCGAATCTCGGGGAGCCCTGCCAGCGCGATATCCGACGCCTGGTAGAGCGGCTCGAAGGCGGCGAAGTCGAGCGTGCCACCCGCTTCTACGTACGCCGTGTGGAACCGCCGGGCCCAGGGCAGACCGTCGGCATCGAGCGTCCCGCCGAAATCGAACAGCAGCACCTTGGGGCTCATGGGGGTCCCCGAAGGGACGGAGGCACGCTCGCGAGCAGTCACGGGGATGATGTACACTCCATGAGAGCTGGCGGCCACCGCGGAGGGCAACGTGCAGCAACGAAAGCTGGGATCGCAGGGCCTGGTCGTGTCGGCGCTGGGGCTGGGATGCATGGGGATGTCGGAGTTCTACGCCGGCCGCAACGACGCCGAGTCGCTCGCCACGATCGACCGCGCGCTGGCGCTGGGGATCACGTTCCTCGACACCGCCGACGCCTACGGCCCGCACACCAACGAGCGCCTCGTTGGACAGGCGGTGAAGGGCCGGCGCGAGCGCTTCGTGATCGCCACCAAGTTCGGCAACGTGCGCGGCGCCGACGGCAGCTGGGCGGGGATCAGTGGCCGCCCCGACTACGTGAAGGCCGCCTGCGACGCCTCGCTCGCCCGCCTCGGCCTGGATCATATCGATCTGTACTACCAGCACCGCGTCGATGCCGCTGTGCCGATCGAAGACACCGTCGGCACGATGGCGGATCTCGTGAAGGCAGGCAAGGTGCGCTTCGTCGGTCTTTCCGAAGCCGCTCCAGCCACCATCCGAAAGGCGCATGCGACGCATCCGATTTCCGCGTTGCAGACGGAGTACTCGCTGTGGACGCGCGATCCCGAGGAGGAGATTCTGGCGACCTGCCGCGAGCTCGGCATCGGGTTCGTCGCCTACAGCCCGCTGGGGCGCGGATTCCTGAGCGGCCGGTTCAAAAAGCCCGAGGACCTCGCCGCCGACGACTATCGCCGCAACAACCCGCGCTTCCAGGGCGAGAATTTTTCGCGCAATCTGGCGCTGGCCGACGCAGTCCAGAAGATGGCCAAGGAGAAGAAGTGCACCGCCTCGCAGCTCGCTCTCGCCTGGGTGCTGGGCCAGGGCGCGGACATCGTGCCGATTCCCGGGACGAAGCGGCGCCGTTACATCGAGGAAAACGCGCGGGCGGTGGACGTGAGCCTCTCCCCTGATGAGTTGCGCCGCATCGATCGCGCGATTCCGCGCAACTCGGCGTCCGGACTGCGCTACCCCGAGGCGGGGATGAAGCGCGTCAACCTGTGAGGCCCGCGCCGTGAAGGCGATTCGCGTCCGGGCGACCGGTGGTCCGGAAGCCCTGCAGGTCGAAGAGGTTCCCACGCCGTCTCCCCAGCAGGGTGAAGTGCTGGTCCGGGTCGAGGCGGCCGGTGTGAATTTCATCGACATCTATCAGCGCTCGGGTGCGTACAAGGTGACGCTGCCTTTCACGCCAGGGCAGGAGGCGGCGGGGACCGTCGCCGCTCTCGGCGCCAACGTCACCCACTGCGCCGTGGGGGATCGCGTCGCCTGTTACTACGCCGGGGGACTGGGTGCCTACGCGGAATACGCCATCGCCCCCGTCGATAGGATCGTGCAGCTCCCCGCAGGTGTGACAACGACGCAGGCCGCTGCCGTCCTGTTGCAAGGAATGACGGCCCACTACCTGACCCACACGACCTATCCACTCCGTTCCGGAGACACCTGCGTCGTTCACGCCGCAGCCGGTGGGACGGGCCTGTTGCTGTGCCAGCTCGCCAAACGGCGCGGTGCTCGCGTCATCGGCACGGTGTCGACCGCAGCGAAGGAAGTGCTGGCGCGCGCAGCGGGTGCGGATGACATCATCCGCTACACCGAGGTCGACTTCGCCGCCGAGGTGAAGCGTCTCACTGGCGGCGCCGGAGTGCAGGTGGTCTACGACTCCGTCGGGAAGACGACGTTTACCGCGGGACTCGGCCTGCTCGCGCCGCGCGGGATGATGGTGTTGTTCGGACAGTCGAGCGGTGCGGTCGAACCCATCGACCCGCAGATCCTCAACGCCAGGGGCTCGCTGTTTCTCACGCGCCCGACCCTGGCGCACTACGTGGCGGCGCGCGCCGAGCTGGAGCAGCGTAGCGCCGACCTGTTTCGCTGGATTGAGGAGGGGACACTGCGCGTCCGGATCGACCGCGAGCTTCCCCTGGCGCGGGCCGGAGAGGCCCACACGGCGCTCGCCAGCCGCGCTACGACGGGCAAGGTCCTGCTCGAGCCTCAGGGCGTTGCGACGACAATGTAGCTCCCGGGTCGATCGGGGTCGGGCGCGAGCCTCCACCCGGTGTTGAGGTCGAGCGTCCATCCACGCCCCGTCACATGCCGGCCTGGCGGCAGATCACCAGTTCGTGCTTCAACAACGAGCACCGTCATGTCGTTGCGAACCAGCACACCACCTGAATCCACCGACAAGGATCCCCACGGCGCGCTGAAGGAGCCCGTCGGGTAAATCGTGTGGCTCAGGTCGTACCCGATCAGGGAGTTGGGGTCGAAGCCCCAGGCCAGCGAATCCCGCGATTGCCGGAAGGTGATCGTGTGGCCTTCTATTAAACGGCTCTGGTATTGGCGCATCGCGGGCGCGCGGGCGCGCTCGCGGTCGCTCTCCTCAGAGTCTACTTGTGCCCACCCGTATTCCCGGGCGCGCTCACGGGCGGTCGCACCGAGTGTCCCACCCGGCTGGAACCGGATCGCCTGGGCCAGCAGCCCGGCGGGATCGCGGTGCGTGCGCACCTCCGTGCGCCAGGCGGGTGCGAAGCGATCGAGGAGGACGCCGAGGGCGGGACCGGTCCCATAGGCGAACCCGCGGACGTAGGTGCCGCGGTGCTCGCGCTCGGTCACGGAGCGGGCGACGCGCGACGGCGTGAGGCCGGTCATCTGCAGGGCCAGGCGCTCGCCGGTGTACTCGGGGAGCCCTTCCTGGATTTCCAGACTCGTTTCGAGCGAGTCCGATCCGGGGAAAAGCGAGTGCCGGTACGCCCGGAAGAGCAGGGCGTTCGCCGCATGACGGCGGACGTCCCCAGGGGCGCTGTCGATGGCGACCAGGGCGCGGGCGAGCGCGCGATACTCGAGCCGCAGCCAGGTGCGGCCAGCTCGGGTGTCGAGCTGGTTGTTGAGCGCATCGCGCTGGCGCAGTCCCAGCGCGCCCTGCTCGCGGTGAAAGACCTCGTGCAACAGGAGTGCGATGCGGTCGAAGCGGTCGTCGGGCAACGGCAGCACGACCATCGTCCACTCGCGACCCTGCCACTCGAACGAGGTGTTGGCGACGCCCTGGTCCGGCGGGAGCGCGGTGATGAACGCGTCGTTCATCCGCAAGTAAGGCCAGTCCCCGACGGTGTCGTTCCCGACCACGAGATGCGAGCGCCGACTGACCAGGGCGATCGGGCCGCACAGACTTTGCCCCCACAACGCCGCGTGATCCGCCTCGCAAGCGGCGCGGGCCTCGCGCAGGCCGCCCAGCGCGCCGCTGCTGTCGAGTGCCTGGGCGGATATCGGAGCCGCCGCCAGGCTCACGGCCAGGCCGGCCAGGAATCCCCATACGCTACGCATGCGCACACTCCTCGATCAATGTTCTACAATGTATGAGATATAACGACGCCAAAACGTCGCACGTGCAGATTGTCCGCCTAGGGTGTGGGAAGGGTCTGAGGTGCGCGGCTCCGCCAGTAGAAGCTGCCGTCGGGACGGAGCCGGATATTCAAGTCGCCGGCGTTTCCCGCTCCGCCGCGGATCACGACGCGGCCGTTCTCCTGCACCAGCCGCTCGGCGGGCACTGGGGCGCCGTCGAGCGTCGCCCGCACGACACGCAGCCCATCGAACTCGAGCACGAACGCCCCCGCCGCGTCGCGCGCGGTCACGATGCGGTGGCGCGGATCTCGAGCCATGACGGCGACCCCCAGCAGCAGCAGCGCCGCGGCCGTCCCGGCCCAGCGCCGCAGGCGCGGCGCACGGAGGCAGACGCCGAGCACGTCACCCCAGAACGCAGTCACGGATTCCCGGGCGCGCAGCTCGCACAGGTCACCGAGGACCTCCTCGCGGCGGTCAGGATCCACGACCCAGGCGACCAGCGAGAGGGCGTCCGGCATCTTACGTGCGCACCGGCGCGGGGGCGCCGAGCTGGGTGCGAATGCGCTGCATGGCGCGGAGCGAGGCCGCTCCGGCAGCGCTGACGCGATATATGCGCTTGCGCCGCCCCCCGCGCTCGGCGGTCGCCAAGCCGATCGTGGACCGCACCAGGCCTTTGCGCTCCAGGCGGTCGAGGGTGGCGTAGACGGCCCCCAGCGAGATCGTCTCGCCCGTCTCGGCCTCGAGCTCGTCGCGGATCGACACGCCGTACCCCGAGCCGTCGAGTCCCAGCGCCGCGAGCAGCACGAGCTCCTCGAACGCCCCGATGCGTGACATGATTCTATTATGTAGGGGAAATAGCGGAACCGGAAGTCTTGAGGCACAGCGCCAGAATGTCGGTGGAAGGAGCGAAGCCGTAGCGGGCGTACAGCGTGCGGCTCTTCTCGCTGGGCCAGAGAATCACGGTGTCGGCCCCGCGCTCACGGCACCAGGCGAGGGCGGCTTCGATCAGGGCGCTCCCCG
>DATFSB010000136.1:0-2720 GCA_035262825.1 Gemmatimonadales bacterium
TGACTGCTCGTCCGCCGGCAGTTCGCCTGAGACCGCCGCCGCGCCGGCGCCGCTTGCTCACTGTCATCATCGCGATCTTTCTCCTCGTGCTGTTCCTGCCGAGTCTCGTCACGCTCGGCGCGGAGTGGCCCTGGTTCCAGGCTCTGGGCTACGGACGGGTGTTCGCGACCCAGCTCCTGGCCAAGGGGCTCCTCGGGGTAGCGGTCGGTGGTGTGGCGTTCGCCTTCCTGTATGGGAACCTGCGCTTTGCCCAGCGCGGCGCCGTGCCGGAGCCGATGGTGCTGCGGTTCAGCCGGGACGCCCAAGGCCTCGACGTGACGCGGCTGCTGCGCCGGTTGGCTCTGCCGACGTCACTCGGCGTGGCGCTGCTGGGGTCGCGCCAGTTTCCTCACTGTTGGCCGGCGACCTTCAGGGGCGTTGCACTCTGGAGTTGCGTCGTCCCGCCACCAAGCTCGCCATACTGGTTGAAGCCCCAGCAATAGACTCCAGCGGCCGTCACGGCGCATGAGTGGAAACCACCGGCGACTACCGAGGAACCCGATAGGCCGACGCTGACCGGCACGTAAGCGGTGGAGTTGGCATTTGGCCCGGCTTGCCCGTTGCCGTTGGACCCCCAACAGTAGATCGCAGCGGTGGTCGCGACCGCGCAGGTGTGATTCCCGCCGGTCGTGATTCCCGTGAACAGCACTCCTGCCGCGTGGACGGCCACGGGGACTTCACGCACCTGGAGCCCGGAGCTGTCCCCTACTTCGCCGGAGCCGTTGTAGCCCCAGCAGTACGCGACCCCCGCGCTGGTGAGTGCGCAAGCGTGGTTGCGTCCCGCGGCGATCGCAGCGAAGGTGAGTCCGCCCGCCACCGGCATCGGCGTATCATGGCCGGCTGTCGTGCTGTCCCCCAGCTGCCCGACGGTGTTGTCACCCCAGCAATACGCTGCTCCGACGGAAGTGAGCCCGCACGAGTACCCACTTCCAGCGGTGAGCGCGGCGAAGGACAATCCGCCACTGACCGGCAAGGGGTCGGGGTTCGGGTCCGGAGACGAGGCACCCACGCCGAGCTCGCCATAGAAGTTGCTGCCCCAGCAGTAGGCGGTGCCGCCGGCGACCAAGCCGCACGTATGCTGTTCGCCAAGGGCGAGCGCGACAAACTTCAATCCTCCGGTCACCGCAGCCGGTACCGTGTCGCTGATCGCAGTGCCGCTGCCCAGCTGTCCGCTGCCGCCCAATCCCCAACAGTACGCGGAGCTGTCGACGGCTATCCCGCAGGTGTGGGCGTCGCCGGTCTGCACCAGTCGAAACCGCGTCCCACCGGTGACAAAGAGGGGTGCCGCAATCGTGGACCGCACCGCCGACCCGAGCTGGCCTCTGGTGCCATCTCCCCAGCATGCCACGGTGCTGTCGGCGTCTAGCGCGCAGCTGTGGAGTCCGCCTGCCGCTACCTGTGTCAGGGAAACCGTGCGAACGACGAGAGGAGCAGTGTCCGCCTTGCCATCGAGCTGAGCGGTGGCCCGGATATTGGCTGAGCCGATGGTGTGGATGGTAACAAATCCGGTTTGATCGACCGTCGCGACGGTGGTGTTCGAGCTCGACCAGGTCAGCGTACGTCCGGGGATCAGTGTGCCCGCGCTGTCCACCGGGGCGGCGCCTAGCGGTAGCGTCACGCCGGCAACCGCTGCGAGTGCGGGCGGGGCAATGATGACGTTGGCTACGGGTTCGAGCACCTGGAAGGGCGCCTGGCCCTGGACGCCACCAATACTCGCCGTCACGATCACAGAACCGTGGGCGAGACCGGTCAGGAGGCCCCCGGCCGAAATGGAAGCGCGCGTCGAATCTGAGACCGACCAAGCGACCGGCTGGGGTGGGAGCGCGCGATGGAGGAGATCGAACGCGGTGTCCATAAGCTGCACCGCATGCCCCGGAACGGTTGAATCGCCGGGCGGCGCGACGATGAGCGAAACCACGATCGCGTGATGCTTGAATTGCAGCTGCACATTGGTGAAACCGGAGCCATTGATCGAACCGTCCATCTCTGTGTCGGCCGCCTGCCCGATGAAGTGGGCGGCTGTGAGCCCGGGAGCGGTAAGAGTGAGCGTGATGGAACCCGAGGAGTCGGTCCCACTCACTGTGAAGCTCAAGAGCCCACCGTTGATTCCAGCGCCGGCGAACGAGCCACTCCCCGCGATGCGCCCGATCCCGGTGGCGACGAGAACGGTGTCGGCGATACCCAAGTACGCAATGAAATCGGGCCCGTCGGCGTTCCAGGAGCCGTGGGCTAAGCCGAGCCTCGTGGCAGGGGGTGGTGGGGGTGGCGGAGGCGGGCCGCTCGAGTCGTGCGCGCAGGACGAGGTGCCTGCGATGATGAACAGGAGTGTGGCGCGGAGCTTGTGAGGACATCTCATTGCATTGCACGCCTTGGAGGCGACCGCTTGTGCAAGGTCGAGCTCGCCGCACCGTTGTGCAAGGTCCATTCCATCAAAACAGCGAAGGCCGGGCACGAGCCCCGCCTTCGGTGAGCGCAGTCGGCTCGGGATTACAAGTGCGGGGAGAACGGGACAGGAGGTGAGGATTGGTTAGGTTACCTGTATGACTGCTCGTCCGCCGGCAGTTCGCCTGAGACCGCCGCCGCGCCGGCGCCGCTTGCTCACTGTCATCATCGCGATCTTTCTCCTCGTGCTGTTCCTGCCGAGTCTCGTCACGCTCGGCGCGGAGTGGCCCTGGTTCCAG
>DATFSB010000137.1:0-5110 GCA_035262825.1 Gemmatimonadales bacterium
CCAAACACCCCGTAGGCGACATCGGCGGGGTCCGCGAAGCCGCCGAGGGACACCGTCAGGCCGTTCACCGCGGTACCGGTCGTCGCCCCCGTCTGCACGATCGCCCCGCTGCCGTTCGTCCCGGAGATGTCGACGCCGTCCCACTGCGACACCACCCACTGGCAGTTGGACACGGTGACGCTCGACGTGATCGAGATCGCGCCGCTGCCGGGCGATGCACTCATGGCGCGGAAGATCGTGACGCGATCGAGGGGGGTGCTGCCATTGAACGTGGCCGTGGCCACGACATCCCATGCGCTCATGCCGCCGCCGCTCAGCGTGGGGGACGGGGCGGCGCTCGAGGATTGATGCGTGAGCACGGCAACCGTGACCAGCGTGTTGGGCGCAGGGGCGATCGATGCCGTGGTGTAGATTTTCAGGTTGTTGGGGTCGTGGCCCGAGGTGAGCAGCGTCTGCGAGATCGGAACGGAGACGAGGGCTGCCGTCGATGCACTGCTGTCGAGCACCGGCTCTGAAAAGGATGTTGGCGTTCGGCGATCGACGCACGTGACCAGCGTGGCGATGAGCGCGATCGCGACGGCGATCGTCCGGCGACCTCCAGCCATGACCTCTCCTGCCCTGTTTTTGTGATGGGTGCCGGGGAACACGAGCGCAAATTTGGTGCACGGTGAGACATTTGCTCATCAAGTGATTTAATTACAGGGAGTTACAAGTCTGCCGAGAGGTAGCAATACAGTGCTTCAGTAATGGATTTGCCGCTGCGCTGCGACACTTCTGCAACAGGTGGGAATGGAGCGGATGGGATTCGAACCCACGACCCCCTGGTTGCAAACCAGGTGCTCTCCCAGCTGAGCTACCGCCCCCTGCCACAAACTAACCTAGATCGTGCACACAGACGCCGAGCCGCGGAGCCGCCGAGTCGACGAGTTGCGAGGGTCTGGGATAGTCCTAACCCCCATCTCCCGTCCAGCCTCCTGGCGGCTCGTTAGCTTGGCCATCACCCTCGCCGAGGACGACCGTTCCAGAGCGGAAAGCGGAATCCTGCGCTCACGAGCCAGGCCTTCGTCCTGATGTCCAAGGGTGACCTGAGAGGTGGCCTCTCGACGAAGAACCTTGAGAGGCCGAGGTCATAGCGCGCGAGCAGCGCAACCAGGCCGACCTCGAATCCTCCGCCGAATACCATCAGAGCATCGGTATGCCGTATGGACGCCGGCTGTCCTGGCGCTGCGGCAAGGAGGCTGTCGCAATTCTCGTCACTCACGGGGAACACTTGATAGCCCGGGCCCGAGGTGCCGGTCGAACTGAAACTGCACGAAGTCTGAAACGCGATAGCAGGTCCCGCGAAGATGGTGGGTGTGAAGCTCCTCAAGCCCGCGAGCGGAAACCTGCCTGTGATGAGTAACGGGATCTCCACGTAGCCCTGCTTGTAGGTAACGGTGACGCCGGACCCCGTCAGCTCGGTTCCCTTCGGGACGTACAAGAGTTGTGGTTCGAGAGCGAAGTACTTGCCTATGCCGACAGTCAGAAAGCCGCCCCCGACGAACGACGTACGAGAGCCAGCCCCGTTCGCGTCAGCCCCACGCCAACGTGCGATGGCAGCGCCGGCTATTGCGCCGACGCCGAACGAGAGGTGTTGAGCGGGTGCTGGCCGTACTGGAAGCACCAGCTCAGCTAGGGTGAGCAGTGCGATCACCAGAATCTGGTTACGAACGCAGTTCATGCTTCCTCCCGCGGCTCAGCACCACGCGAAGATAGTGGTATGGCAGCGCTGCTCGGCGCCGCGCCAAGTTGCGCGTGAGGTCTCATCCTCACTCCTACCTCCTCGACGTCCACCCGGCGGCCCGGCGTCTTGGCGTCTCCCTCGGCGTCTGAGCGTCTTAGCGTCCAAGGCGAAGCGTTCCAACCACATTCCCGCCCTGATCCAGGATTTTGATCGGCAGGCGCAGGATGTCGTTCTGCATCGTGATCGTCGGACTCGCCCCCGTACGCAGCGCCGACACCGCGAGCACGTAAGGATCCGCCGCGGAGTAGGTCACCAGGTACCCCAGATCCCCCATCGACGCCACGGTTTCGAGCGACAACGGGTTCGAGCCGATGTTCAGGAACCCGGTCATCAGCTCCTTCTTGAACACGCTCTCGCGCCAGTGCGCGTCGCACGTTCCTGGTCCGCCGTGGTTCTCGACGGGGACCTTCGCGCTCGCGACGTAGTTCGCCCCGCCGATGCGATCGAACGCCGCGAGTCCCTGGGAGCCCACGAAGTGCGGATCCTGTGTGGTATCGCACCCCGACGGGTTGGCCAGGAGACCGTCGCTCGGCCACAGCGTGCCGAACCCCAGCACGTGTCCCATCTCATGCTGGATGACGAGGCCGAACGATCCCGCCGCGAGCAGGTTCACCACATCGGCCGAGTCGAACTGCATCACCCCGACGATCGGCAGGTTGCCGTCGCTCCGGACGAAACACGGGCCCGCCTGTCCCAGGATCTTCCCCGGCCCGTCGATCGAATCGATGATGGCGAAAATCACGATGTCGTCCACCGTCTCGAACAGGCCCGGCGATCCGGTGCCGCAGCTGTTCGAGGCGATCGTCACCTGCTGGTCGGGAGCGTCGCCGAAGATCACCGACTCCCATTTCGCGGCGGCCAGCGTGAACGCCGATTTTTCCGCATCGCTCATCGCTGTGATGACGCGGACGTCGATGTGGTACGCCGGCAGGTCGCCGGTCGCGGTGAAGGTCACCGGGTTGCCCACGAGGGGGCCGGGACCGGCGACCGTGGCCGTCAGGGCATTGGCGCCCGGGGCGACGGTCCAGGACTCCACGGTGGCGATGCCATCGACCCCGGTCACCGCGCTCGCGCCGCTGACGATTCCGCCGCCGACCGAAACGGCGAAGGTGACCTGCTGCCCCGCGAGCGGCGTGCCGGCGATGTCCTGCACCAGCACTGACGGCGCGACGTTCAGCGGGGCGCCCGCGAGACCATGCTGCGCGTCGCCGGCCTTTACCACGACCGAGGGTGCCGATCCCGCCACAACCGCATTGGCCGTAAAGACGACGGGGCTCCCGGGAATCGCCATGGTCGCCGTCGCCGAGAGGGTGTTCGATCCGGTGGAGCCCCCGAGCGTCCAGAACACCGCGGCCCGTCCGGTGACGTCGCTCGTGTCCGCCGCGCTCGACACATGTCCGCCGCCCCCCGTGACCGCGAATGTCGCAACGATCCCGGAGATCGGATGGGAATTCGAATCGGTGACCTGGACCGTGACGGGCGTCGGCAGCGTGCCCGCCACGGTGTCGATCTGCAGATCGCCGGCGAACTTGAGAAAATGAGCGGGCACTTGCGCCACGCTCACACCCACGCTGTCCCCACGCTGGGTCCCGGGCAGCACGATCGTGGCGCGGATCTTCGTCGCCCCGACCGCCAGCGCCGTCACGAGGCCGCTGGCGTCCACGCCGGCCACCGCGGAGTCGTCGCTCGACCAGAGGATCGTGGCGCCGCGAATGGGATCACCGCGTTCGTCCACTACCGTGGCGGCGATGGCGTGCGTCGACCCCAGCGCGCCGAAGCTCACGGCGTGGGGGCTCAGCGTGATCGCGCTCGGCGTCGCCACGTCCGGGCCCGGACAGGCCGAGCACACCAGGAGCACGGCGAGTGCCGCGACCCGATTCACCGTGGTGGCGCGAGGACCCCGACGACCCGGCCGGCCCGGTCGAGCTGGTAGATGGGCACTCGAGCGATGTCATCGTGCAGGTCGATCACCGGCTCGCGCGCCTGCGTCAGTCCCCGGATTGCCGCCAGCGGATTCACCACGGTATAGGCGTCCGACCCGGCATAATTGACGACGTAGCCCATGTCTCCCATCGAAGCGGTGGAGATCGCGCTCAGCGGGTTCGCGCCGTTGTTCAGGAATCCGGTCATGAGCTCGTTCACGAGCACCGATTCCCGCCAGTGAACGTTGATCGTCCCGGCGCCGCAGTTGGGTATTCCGATGCAGTTCTCCACCGGCACCTTTACCCCCGCGCTGTAGCTCGCGCCACCCTGCGCGTCGAACCGGGCCAACGCCTGGGCGCCGGTGAAATGCGGATCGCTCCCTCCCGCGCCCGCCAGCAGGTTCAGCCCGAGCGGGGGCGAGCCCCAGATCACCCCGTAGCCGAGCACGTGGGCCATCTCGTGCAGGATCACAGGCCCAAATGCGTTGTTGTTCTCGAGGAACTCCACGTCCGCCGTGTCGAAGTGCATGATCCCGATGAGCGGCAGACTTCCCGGGACCCGGATGAAGCAGGGACCCGACTGGCCGAGCACCTTCCCCGGCCCGTCGATCGAGTCGAGCGTGACGAAGATGATGACGTCGTCGATCGTCTCATTGATCGCCGGAGCGTTGCTGCCGCACTGCCCAGCCCCGATCGTGACCGGGAGATCGGGAATGTCTCCGATGATCAATCGCTCCCACCGGGCCGCGGCGCTGTCGAACACGGCTTTGCGGGACGCTGATACCGCCGAGAGATAGCGCAGGTCGATGTTGAAGCTGGAGCTGACTCCCGTCGCCGAAAATGACACCGGGTTGCCCGTGATGCCGGCGCCGGCCGCCGTTCCGGACAACGTGTTCGCTCCCGCCTGGACCGTCCAGCTGCCGACGGTGGCGACGCCGAACAAATCCGTCGTCGTAGTTGCCCCGGTGACACTGCCGCCACCGCCGGTCACGGCGAAGGTGACCGACACGCCGGGGACGGGCCCGTTCGCCGAATCGAGCACGCGCAGCGCCGGCGGGAAGTTGAGCGCGTAGCCGGTCAACCCGGTCTGGCTGTCTCCAGCAGCGACGAGCGCCTGCGTCGGCGTTCCGGCGGCGAGCGCCGTCGCCGTGAAGTCGTGCGGATTGCCGGCGACGCCGCCCTGCGTCACGCTCACGTGGAGCGTGTTGGCTCCCGCCGTGCCGAGAGTCCAGGCGTCCGCAGCGCTCCCGCCCGTGTCGGTCGTGACGGTTGGCTTCGCGACCAGACCGCTGCCGGAGGTCACGGTGAAGCTGACGACGGCTCCCGACACCGCATTGTTGAACGCATCGGTGAGCTTCACCGCAGGGGCGACCGCCACCGCCGTGCCCACGTGCGCCGATTCACT
>DATFSB010000138.1:0-3339 GCA_035262825.1 Gemmatimonadales bacterium
GCCGATCTGCAGCGCACCCGCGGGCTGACCTACCTCTTCATCGCGCACGACCTGGCGGTCGTGAAGCACATCGCCGATGACGTGGCGGTGATGTATCTGGGGCGCATGGTCGAGCGCGCGCCGGCGGCGACGGTGTACAGCGTGCCGCGCCATCCCTACACCCGCTCACTGCTTTCGGCAGTCCCCGTTCCCGACCCGACCGCCACGCCGCAGCGTATCATCCTCCAGGGCGATGTCCCGTCTCCGACCGATCCGCCGGCCGGGTGCCCGTTTCATCCGCGCTGCCCGCATCCCAAGAAGAACGATCGCTGCCGCACCGAGCCGCCGGCGCTGCGCCAGATCACTCCCGGTCACCTCGCGGCGTGTCACTTTGCCGAGGAGCCGATGCGCTGACGATCAGCCGCTGTGCGCGATGATCGGCGCCGCGGCGAGGGTCTGCATCTCCGCCAGGACGCCGAGGATCCACCCCGCCGTGAAGATCCACGCCCCGACACGCACGTCGCCTCCGGGCAGCAGCGCCGCCAGATAGGCGACCTCCGGCACGCCAACCACCGTGAGCAGCAACAGAGGCAATCGCGCCGCTTTGGTGCCGCGGCGCTCCTGCCAGACGATGAGGACACCCGTGACGACGAGGGCAATGGCTGTATCGATGAGCCCCGGCGTGTCGTCGCGGTGCTTCACGGCGAGGGCCAGGTAGCCGCCGATGAGCCCGTAGTAGACCACCCGAAAGACGGCGTGCAGAGCCGCGGCGTTGCGATCGTGGAACGCGGCGAGGGGCGGCACCAGGGTGTGGAGGCAGTAGATCACCGTCGCGATCACCGGGATCCCGAGGAAGAGGATCGAGGGGAGATCGTGCCAGACACCGGTGATCGGCCGCACGTCGCAGCCGTAGGGAAGACAGAGACCCGCGAGGAGCAACAGGGCGGCGAGGCGCTTCAACATCTAGAGTCTCCCGGTCAGTGACCGCATGAAATTCACCCTACGACGAGTAATTCTGATACCGCCACTCGCAGAGGTGAAGTGCAGATTGGGCCTGGGGCCAGTTTTCCTCGCGCTTACCCCGGGCTTGCGCCCGGGGTCAGTTGCCGCCGAGTCGAGGGACCATGTCGAACCACCGAGCATTCCAGTTGTACGCCCATATCACCTGGCACACCTGGAATCGAGTTGGGTGTCTGGATGATGCGGCTGTAGTCGATCTGAAGAGTGCAGTCGCAAGCGCGTGCAGGAAGTGCGAGGTGCGGTTGCTGCGTGGGGCCGTCTTGTCCAATCACGTGCACCTGGTGATCAGTTTTCAGCCCACAACCCGATTGAGTGACTTCGTAAGGCTGGCAAAATCAGTGGCCTCCTTCAGAGCCAACCGTCGCGTGTTCGGTGCGGTTCGATGGGCACGAGGCTACTACATAGCTACGATTCACAGGAAGGATCTTAGGCGCGTGACGGGGTACGTTGCCGAGCAGTTTCGCCGTCACCCCGACAGCATTCCTCGACAGTCGCGGCTGTGAATCACCTGACCCCGGGCGCAAGCCCGGGGTTCACAAGACCAGAGGACCAGACTCTCGGCCTTCTTGGTGACCCCGGGCGCAAGCCCGGGGTTCACAAGACCAGAGGACCCGACTCTCGGCCTTCTTGGTGACCCCGGGGCACAAGCCCGGAGTTAACGAGAGAGGGAGCCAGACCGGCTGAAGTCGGTGCTAGGTCACTCCCCCCATCATCCGCTTCACAGGATTCACCAGCACGAACATGATCACCGCCGCGACGAGACAGACGGCTGCCACGGCCCCGAACAGCTGCGACAGTGGCATCGAGCTGAAGAACCCCGCCGTCCATCCGGCGAGCTTGTTACCCAGCGAGTTCGACAGGAAGAACACACCCATCATGAGGCTGACGATGCGTTTCGGCGCGAGCTTGGTCACGGCAGACAATCCCACCGGGCTGAGGCACAGCTCGCCCCATTCCTCGATGAAATAGGCGGCCACGAGCCACAGCGGGCTCACCTTGATCCCCGCCGCGCTCTGCGCCATCGCCCCTGCGGGGGCGAGCAACAGGAACGCGACGCCGCCGAACAGCAGAGCGAGCGCAAATTTCGCCGGGACGGACGGCTGGCGCGGACCCAACTTGAACCAAATCCAAGCAAAAACGGGTGAGAGGATGATGACGAACAGCGCCTGCACGGAGACATACCAGGACGACGGGTAGGCGAACCCGAAAACCGTATTGTTGGTGTAGCGATCACCAAAAAGGTTCAGCGTCGATCCGGCTTGCTCGTAGGCGCCCCAGAAGATCGACGCGAACACAAACAACACGAACACCACGACGATCCGTTTCCACTCATCCGCGCTGAAGCCGCCTCCCGCACCGGCGCTTGCCTCCGCCGGCCTGGCCCGCGCGGCGAGGCGGGCCAGCCCCGGGTCGAGGTGGCGGCGTCCCACGACGTACTGGATCAACCCCAGCACCATCCCGAACCCCGCCATCGCGAAGCCGAGATGCCAGTTCACTCTCTGCGCCAACCCCCCGGCGATGATCGGCCCGATGAACGCGCCCAGGTTGATACCCATGTAGAACACGGAGAACCCGGCGTCACGCCGTGCGTCGCCGTCTTCGTACAGCGAGCCGACGATCGTCGACACGTTGGGCTTGAGCAACCCTGTCCCGATCACGATCAGCACCAGTCCGGCGTAGAACGTCGTCAGCGTCTTGAACGCGAGCGTGAAGTGTCCCAGCGCGATGATCGATCCGCCCAACAACACGCTGCGGTACTGCCCGAGCAGCCGGTCCGCGACGAACCCGCCCGCGATCGGCGTGAGCCATACCGCTCCGACGTAGTTGCCGTACACCGTGGCGGCGTGCCTGTCGTCGAATCCCAGCCCGCCGTTCGCCACCGCCGCCGTCATGTACAGAATCAGGAACGCCCGCATCCCGTAGTAGCTGAACCGCTCCCACATCTCCGTGAAGAAGAGCGTGGACAACCCGCGGGGATGGCCGAACCACTGGGAGCCGTTCACGGACGCTTCCTCCGCCGCGCGAGAATATCCTCGAGCGCCACCCGGTCGATCTTGCCGTCCGAGCGCACGCGCACGTCGTAGTTCTCCCAGTACATGAAGTTCTCCAGCGCCTGCAGGAACTTGGGGCTAGCCGTGCCCTGCGGCGCGTCGAGCCACTTCTCCTTCTGATTGACCGGCTCGGCGAGCAGGATCGGCTCGAGCTGCTTCACGATGTCGGGGGTGATCGTCACCAGATCCTCCGGCCGGCTCTGGAAGAAATACAGCTGGTGCAGCCGATATAAGCGCTGCAGCTCGCGAATCGGGTTGGTGTCGTCGTAGACGCGGATGTCGATGTAGC
>DATFSB010000139.1:0-4758 GCA_035262825.1 Gemmatimonadales bacterium
CACCAGCAGCGAGCCGGCCGATCCGAGGACCGTTGCGACTGCCGTGGTTGGGGTGCTCACCGAACTCGCTCGCGGCCAGCCGATGCTGGTGGCGATTGACGACGCGCAGTGGGTTGATCTGGCGTCGCGAAGGGCGCTGGAGTTCGCGGTGCGCCGATTGCCGGCGCAGCTGCGGCTGCTCGTCACCAGGCGCAGCGACGGTGCGGCGGAAGTGCCGCTCGACCTCGACCGGGCGCTGTCTCCGGACGCATTTCAGCGTGTCGTCTTGGGGTCGCTTTCCCTCGCGTCGCTGCATCACATCGTGCGCGAACGCCTCGGCACTTCGCCGACGCGCCCCATGATTGCGCGGATCGCGGAGGCCTCGGGCGGTAATCCGTTCTTCGCGATCGAGATCGCACGTGCCGGCGCAGGCCGTGCGGCTGGCCCGGGCGAACATGGCCCACTTCCGGTGCCGCAGAGCGTGCAGAAGCTGGCGGCCGAACGCGTCAACGCGCTTTCCAGCGAGGCGCGGGAAGCGGTCCTGGCGGCGGCGTCGCTGTCACGGCCGACGGCCGGTGCGGTCCTGGCCGCTCTGCCAGATGACTCGGCTGGAGGGGCGGCACTAGCCGAGGCTGAGGACGCGGGTGTGCTCGTGACCGAGCACGGGCGTATCCGTTTCACCCACCCGCTTCTTGCGTCCGCTGTCTATGCGTCGGTGTCAGAGGCGCGCCGCCAAGCGCTTCACCGTCGGCTGGCTGAGGTCGTGAGCGATGCGGAGGAGCGCGCTCGCCACCTGTCCCAGAGCCTGACCGACGCCGACGAGTCCGTCGCGATAGAGATTGAGGGGGCCGCTGGACAAGCCGTCCTGCGCGGCGCATTCGACGCCGCGGCCGAACTTTTCGGCGCCGCCTGCCGGCTCACGCCGGCCGCGAACCGCGAGTCGCTGGCCCGGCGGACACTGGGCCAGGCGTCGGCGCTGCTGCGGACGGGGGATGTCGCCGACGCCCGGCGGCTCGGTGACGGGATGGACTTGGATGGGCTCTCGCCGGCGTTGCAGGCGGAGCGGCTCCAGCTGCTTGCTGAGGTCGAGTGGGATGACGGATCGATCCCGCTTGCGACCAGCTACCTGGAGCGGGCGCTTGAGGTAGCTGGTGATGACCCGCCGTTGAGTGCGCGGATCTCCGCGCGGCTCGTCCTGATCACGGTGCCAGGCAATCCGGCTCGCGCATTGCAGCACGCCGAGCGGGCGGTGGGGCAGGTGGACGGCGAGCAGCACCCCCTGGTGCTTTCGTCGCTGCTGATCGACCTGTGCTTGCTGGATCTGCTGCTGGGACGGCCGCCCAGGACCGGCCTGATGCGGCGAGGATTGTCGCTCGAGGAACGTGCGGGGCCTTCGGCCTACCCGCACCCGGTTCCGCTGATCTGGTTTCAGTGCACCGACGATGTCGAAGCGGCTCGTGAACGTCACGCCCGGGAAGCGGACTGGGCGCGCGACCATAGCGATGAGACGCACGCAACTGAACGCCTCAGCTATCTGGCGTTGGCCGAGTTTCACGCTGGCCACTGCGACCTCGCCGAGCGGCTGATTGAGCAAAGCTGCGACACGATCGAGGAGCGGCTCGAGGTGAGCGGCAGATTTGCCTACCCGTTTGCCTGGCGCTCGCTGATGGATGCCTATGGCGGACGGTTCGACCGTGCGAGGGAGACGCTGCTGCCGCTGGTCGCCGAGACCGCGCAAGCGCAGAAATCGTGGTGGGCGGCGGTGCTGCTGAGCGTGCTCGGGTTTGTGGAGTTCGCGACGGGCGAGTATCGCGCAGCCGACGACGCGCTGTCGCAAATGCGGCAGTTGCTTGACCAGATCGGCATCAGGGACGGCCTTCTCGATCGCACCGAGCCGTTCCACGCCGAGCTGCTCGTCGAGCTCGGCCACCTCGACCGCGCCCGGGGAGCGCTAGCCCAGCTGGAACACCGGGGACGGACCTTCCCGCGTCCATGGATCGATGTGACGCTGCCGCGGACGCGGGCGATCGTCTTGGCAGCAGAAGGAGACCTTCGCGGCGCCCTTGAGACGCTCGAGTCCCTCGACCTCGACACAGGAGCACGACTGCCCCACGAGCTCGGCTGGACGTGGCTGACCAAGGGGCGCCTGCATCGCCGGGCAAAGCAACGGCGGGCGGCGGCAGACGCCTTCGCGCAGGCGGTTGCGATCTTCGATCGGCTGGGCGCGGTCGCGTGGGCGGAGCGGGCCCGCAAGGAGCTTGACGTGGTTGGGCCGAGGCGCCGCGCACCCGATGAACTGACGGCGACGGAGCTGCGCGTCGCAGAGCTGGCCGCGGCGGGCACCACGAACCGGGAGATCGCGCGCGCCGTGTTCATGAGCGAGAAGACCGTCGAGGCGCACATGTCGCGCATCTACCGCAAATTGGGCATCCACTCACGCGCCGAGCTTGGCGCACGGATGGCGGGCAACCCCGCAAGCAGTCAGCGGAAACCATAGGGAAACGCCCGATTCACGTTCGCGTGCGCAGCCCTAGCGTCGTGCCATGGCACGCGAACAGCGCCCCGAGCCACGGAAGACGTTCCTGGTCGAGCACTACAGCCCTGGTCGCGATGCCACGCAGCTGAGCAGTTCGATCGCACGTATACGGGAGATCGTCACGGAAATGGAGCGGGCCGGGGAGCCCGTCCGCTACCTGAGCGCGACGATCATTCCTAACGACGAGTCGTTCTTCTGTCTCATCGAAGCGGCCTCTGAGGAAGTCGTCTCCGACATGTACGGGCGTGCGGACATTCCGTTCGAGCGGATCTCAGCAGCAATCTGTCTGTAGGGAAAAAGGGGAGGGTCCATGAACCGCGCGAGAATCACTCACCTCATCACGTTGCCGGCCACGGTCCTGGTACTGGCAGGAGTGACGGCCACGACGCCGATGGCAATCGCAGCCGCGACTCCGATCACAAACGCGGGCACGGCGAGATCGGCGGCCGATCAGGTCCGTACCGCCGAGCGGACTCTGCTCCGTGCTGCGGTTGACGGCGACACACGCACCGCGGGCGCGCTGCTCGCCGCCGACTTGCAGCTGATCGACCCGACCGGCGGGGCCGAGACGCGCGCGGACGACCTGGCCGGCATCGGCGGCGGAGTCGATTTCGTGACTCTCAAGCCGATCAAGCCGATCAGCGTGCGCGTGCACGGCGACAATGCGGTCGCACGCCTCAAGCTGAACTTCAAGGTGGTCGCCTTCGGCCAGACGGTCCAACATGACGGATGGACGACCGACCTGTGGCAGAGGCGCGACGGCCGCTGGCAGCTCGTCTGGTCGCAGACCACGGCCATTCCCAACCACCTCGACCTCTTTATCCAGTCGCTCCAGCCATAGCCGTAGCCACGCGCGAGCAGCAATGGGTCGCCGCCACGAGCAATCACCGCGTGGCGGCGACCAAACAACACGAAGCTCAGCACGCGTCGCTCCTTCCGCGAGGGTCCGGGCGGCAGGCGAACAGTGGCCAGTTACACAATATCGGGGGAACGCCCAATGACTGGTTGATCACCATCGGAGCACCGCTGTGGGTCACCAATACCCTTAAATAAGCAGAAGAGCGCAAAGGAGTGACGACATGAGTACCGAGGTTTCATGGGTGTTTGAAGCGGCTGTCAAGCCAGACGCTCTGGATGATTATGGAACCCTCGCACGGGAGATAAGCTCTGACAACCAGGCCGCCGAGCCCGGCCAGCTGAATTTCGAATGGTTTATCGATGACCACGACATACACATCTACGAGCGCTACCAGGACTCAGCCGCTGCCGTGTTCCACGTTCAGCGATTCGTAGAGAACTTCGCCGCCCGCTTTCTCAGCCTGTGCACTCCCACTCGTATGAGCGTTTACGGCGATCCGAGCGACGAGCTAAGGACAGCGCTAACCGATTTCAATCCACGCTACCTGGGGACTCTGGCAGGCTACGCCAGGCGTTAGCTGCAGCGATCCTCACATTGAGGGGCACGGCCTGGCCGCCACGCAACGATGGCTGACCACCGCCCCGACTCACAGCTTGCAAAGGAGGTGGCCGCACCCGCAGGCCCACGACACACGGGCCGACGATGCCGATATCTGCCGGTTCCTGGCGGCCATGCCTGTCAGTTGCGGCCCGATCTTGCTGCCACCACGCTGCCATGAAGATCAAAAGGCCTGACCGCCTCTGGCGATCAGGCCCCTGACCTGCACTTCTTGGTAGCGGGGGCGGGATTTGAACCCGCGACCTCTGGGTTATGAGCCCAGCGAGCTACCGAACTGCTCCACCCCGCGTCGATGTCCCTTCACTTTAGGGCCCACGCATCCCGGAGGCAAATCACGCCCACCCCGGCGGCCATCAGGGACGGCCCGGCCGGAAGTTCATGTCCCGGTCGCCAGGCCGCCCGCCGCGCCCGCCGCGCCCGGCCCTGACATCCACAGGACATAACGCACCGGCCAGCCCGACGCCGGCGGCTGGGTCAGCACATGGGCGTCCCCGATCGTCGTCAGGTTGACCACCTGCCGGGGCGCACCTCCGTAGGGGGTGAGCTCCGCCGGTCTGGTGGCGAGCAGCACGGGCTGGTGCCCCGTCTGCATGATCTGGCCGATGACGGCTTCCACCTGGGCCGACGTGGCTCCGGCCATGACCCCGGCCGGGATGCCGCACATGCCGCGGAGCACCTGGGTGAACCGCCGGGCCGCGACCCGGTCCAGGATCAGCACCGGCGAATCGCCCGGTATCGCCCCGCACAGGTCGGTGATGGCGGTGAG
>DATFSB010000140.1:0-21764 GCA_035262825.1 Gemmatimonadales bacterium
CGACGCACGAGTCGTCGCCGCGACGAACCGCGACCTCGCCGGCGAGGTGAAGGCCGGCCGGTTTCGCGAGGACCTGCTCTATCGCATCAACGCGCACGTGCTGGCGGTGCCGCCGTTGCGCGACCGGCTGTCCGACATCCCGGAGCTGGTGCAGCACCTCGTGGCGGCGACCTGCGCCCGGTTTCGGATGAAACCCAAGACGGTCACCGCACCGGCGCTCGAGGCGCTCATGGCCTACGACTGGAGCCGCAACAATGTGCGCGAGCTGCGCAACATCCTCGAGCGGATGGTGATCGCGGCGTCGGGAGACGCGATCGGTGTCGACGATGTTCCGCCCGAGCTCCGCGACGAAGCGGCGGCCCAGCGGGTAGGCGGTGGCATGCCGCCGCGCACCTTTCACGAGCTGAAGGCGGAGGCGGAGCGGCAGATCATCGTGGCGGCACTGGAGCGAAACGGGTGGCACATCACGCGCACGGCCGAAGCGCTGGGGCTGGCGGATCACGCGAGTCTCTTGAAGATCATGCGGAGGCACGGCATCAGCAGGGAGTGAGGGATGTGTCCAACCGGACACGATGCCCCCTTCAGAACGTGTCCACCCGATCACAACAGCCATACCTCGGTTTCCATCGCAATTCGGTATCCACAACAACATCACAGAGTTGACGCAGCCGCTCACCGCTGCTGTCTGCTGGTCCTCCTCCTGCTTTTCTCCCGGGCGCTGGCAACCCCAACTGGCGCCCCCGCGCCCTGACGAGGAGGAAGAATGATCACCACCCTGCGCCACACCCCGGTCTGGCTCGTGGCTTGGCTGTTCGTGCTCGGCGGCTGCAGCAGCAAGACGCCGAAGCAGGCGAGCGCGCGCGAGACGATCTCCCCGGAATCGACGGTGACGTCGACGCCGGTGCAGCCCGATCCGACCACCCCGACTCCGGTCGAGCCGGTCACGTATGCCGGCGCCGACTCCGCCTACCGCGCGAAGCGGTTCGGCGATGCGGTGAGCGGCTTCACCAGCTACACGCGCAACAAGCCGTCGAACCCGTTCGGGTTCTACATGCTCGGTCTCTCGGCCTGGAAATCGGGCGATCTGAAGACGGCGGAGCAGGCGTTCCGGCAGTCGTTGTCGCTCGACTCGACGCATGTGAAGAGCTACCTGAACCTGAGCCGGGTGCAGATCGAAGCGGGCCAGCCTGATTCGGCCCTGATCACACTCGAGCAGGCACTGAAGGTCGACGAGACGTCGAGTGAAGCGTACCGGCTGCAGGGACGCGCCCACGATGCATTGGGCGAGTCGGCGGCCGCCGTGAGGAGCTATCACGAAGCGCTGTCGCTCGCCCCGCGGGACGTGTGGTCGATGAACAACCTCGGCCTGTCCCTCATTCACCAGGGTGCGTTCGATGACGCGCTGCGGCCCCTCGCCCGCGCGGTTCAGATCGAGCCCGGGGTGGCGACTTTCCAGAACAACCTCGGCATGGCGCTCGAGCGGACGGGGCATTACGCGGCCGCGGTGGACGCCTACCGCTCTGCTGTGACGATCGACAGCACGTTCGGGAAGGCGTCGGTCAACCTGCAGCGGGTGCAATCGCTGAAGGAAGACCCCAACACCCCCACGCTGGATCTCAAGGTGCTGGCGCAGCAGTTCGAGCAGCAGATCCGCGACTGGAATGAAAACGAGCAGTAAGCATCACTTTTCATCGCACTCAAGGGGCGGCTCCTCGCGGAGCCGCCTCTTGCATATCAATCCCGCCTGAGCTCGAGCTCCGCGTCCACTCGTGCGGACAAATCCCGCAGCGCGTCGAGATCTTCGGTCAGGCGGTCTTCGTGCGTCAGGCCAGCCTGGAGGCGGAGCAGATCGAGGCGCAGGTTCTCCATAGCACTCACGGTGGTGCCCAGGCGATCGGCCGCCGTGCGACGCGCGGCCTGGAGATCGCGCTCCACTTCGTCGCGGCGTGGGCTGGCGGCGCCGCCGAGGCGTGCGGCTGCATCGTCCAGCTCGCCGAGCCGGCGCCGCAGCGCGACGGCATCGGCTTCGAGGCGGGCGAGCAGCTGCTCGACGCCTGCCAGGCGGCGGTCCGGATTGGGGAGGGCGCGCAGGATGTCGCGTGCGGCATCGGCGATCACGACCTCCGTGTGTTGATCGGACAGCATCGCGACGGGGCCCTTGGGCTGGCGACGCAGCCGGGCGAGCCAGAAGAACCCCTTGAGCTTGAAGGTCTTCACGAGCCGGCTGAACAGGCCGGGCCGTCCACCGTAGGGCGCCTCCAGCCGTGCGCCGAACCACCGTCCCCAGGCGACGGGCGCGCTGAGGCCGATGAGCTCGATGGCCCAGGCGAGCGGTCCTTCGAGGGAGTTGAGGCTGAGCTCCTTGGGACCGAGCCAGTACGCTACCAGTACGGCGACGCCGGCGAGAAAGATGGCCGCGCCGGCCGGACGCCCGGGCCGCGGCAAGGAGGTCGTAGCGGCTCGGCGTCGGGCTTCACGCTCGATCGCGCCGGCGAGGTCTCGCTCCTCCCAGCCTTCACTCACTGCCTCGCGCACGAGGCGAGACAACGACATGCCGCGGAGCGCCGTCAGGGCGATGAGGACGAGGGAGAGCGTCAACGTGTATACGCGACGCATCCCGAACAAGTCACCGCCCTTGATGAGCTCGACGATGACGGCGACCGCCGCGAGCGTGCCGTATCCGGTGAGGTCGACGCCGAACGCCGATACTTCGCGCGCGATGCGCTGCAGGATCGCGGGCGTGGCGCTCCGCTCACCTTCCAGCGCCACTGCATCCGCGAGGTCCGCCGCGGAGTTGGGGCGGTCCGCGGGCTCCCGCGCGAGGCAACGGTCGATTGCGATGGCGAGCGCCGGCGACAGCCCCGACCGGAGCGATGCGATGGGAGGCGCCGGGAGGGTTTGTTGTTGAACCAGCAGGGCTGGGACCTCGGCGGCGTCGAAGGGATAGCGGCCCGTGAGCGCGTAGAACGCCGTGACGCCGAGCGAATAGAGATCGCTGCGACCATCGACGGGCGCGCCGGCCGCCTGCTCCGGAGACATGAAGCGCGCCGTTCCCACCACGCGCTGCGGCCCGGACGAGGCGGCACCCGCGCCCCGGGCAATCCCGAAGTCGGTCACGACCGCGCGGCCGGTGCCGCGCTCCAGCAGGATGTTCTCCGGTTTGATATCGCGGTGCACGACGCCGTGCTGGTGCGCGTGCGCGAGGGCCCACGCGACTTCCTGCATCATCCGCGTTGCCGTGGCGGGGTCGAGCGGGCCCTGGGTGCGCACGCGCTCAGCGAGCGTCGTGCCGGCGATGTAGCCCATGACGAAAAACACGAGGTCGCCGCGCTGCTCGACGGCGTGAATCGGAACGATGTGCGGGTGCGCGAGCCGGGCGGCCGTCCGCGCCTCTTGCAGGAAGCGGTCGCGCTGCGCCGCGGTCGCGAGCGCGGGCGGCAGCAGTTTGATCGCCACCGGTCGGTCGAGGGCAACGTCGCGAGCCAGGAACACGATCCCCATCCCGCCGCGGCCGAGCTCGCGCTCTACGACGTACTGCCCCGACAACGCCGTCTGCAGTGCCCGAAGTTCGGGTGACCACGTGTCGCTCATCGCCGCGTCCAATGTAGCATTGCGTTCTGAGTTGACACGACGCGACTGTGACGGCGCCGGTTTCGAAATCGGTGCAGCCCGCTCAGGCGACGGCGACGCTCTTGATGTTCACGAACTCCCGCAGGCCGAATTCCGCGAGCTCGCGCCCGTACCCCGAGCGCTTGACGCCGCCGAAGGGGAGTCGCGGATCGGAGCGCACCAGCGCGTTGATGAACACGCACCCCACGTCGAGCTCCGCCGCGATGCGGCGGCCGCGTGCGCGGTCCTCGGTCCAGACCGCCGCGCCCAGTCCATAGGGCGAGGCGTTGGCGAGCCGAATCGCATCGGCCTCGTCCCCGGCCCGGATGACGGCGGCGGCGGGGCCGAAAACCTCCTCGTCGAACGCCGGCATGCCGGGTCGGACGTCGAGCAGCACCGTCGGCGGATAGTACGCCCCCGGGCCGGAGGGAATGGCCCCGCCGGTCGCGAGTCGCGCGCCCCGCCGCACCGACTGCTGGACCTGGCGGTGCAGGGCGGTGCGCAGATCGACGCGCGCCTGCGGCCCGACTTCAGTACCGGCGGAGAGGGGGTCGCCCATGACGCGCGAGCGCATCTCAGCCACGAACTGCTCTACGAATCGGTCGGCCACCGCATCGACGACGATGAACCGCTTCGCTGCGATGCAGCTCTGGCCGCTGTTGATGAGCCGGGCGTCGGCGGCGGTGCGCGCGGCGCGTGCCAGGTCGGCGTCGGCCAGGACGATGAATGCGTCGCTGCCGCCCAGCTCGAGCACGGTCTTTTTCAGATGGCGGCCGGCGTGCTGCGCGACATCGCTCCCCGCCCGCTCCGACCCGGTGAGCGTTACGGCGCGGACTCTCGCGTCGGCGATGACGTCCCCCACGGCGGAGTTCCGCAGGATGAGGGTGCGGAACGCGCCGTCAGGGAAACCGGCGTCTCGAAATACACTCTCGATGAGCAGCGCGCAGCGGGTGACGTTGGATGCGTGCTTCAAGAGGCCGACGTTGCCGGCGGCGAGCGCCGGCGCCGCGAAGCGGAAGACCTGCCAGAACGGGAAGTTCCACGGCATGATGGCGAGCACCGGACCGATCGGATCGAACCGCACGAAGCTGGCCGTGCCGTCGAGGTCGCGCGGCTGCTGCTCGAGAAAATCTTCCCCGTGTTCGGCGTAATAGTCGCAGACCGTCGCGCACTTTTCCGTTTCCGCCTCTCCCTGTGCCAGCGGCTTGCCCATCTCGAGCGCCATGGCGCGCGCGTACTTCGACTTCCCGTTGCGCAGCACGCCGGCCGCCGCGCGCAACAGCCGCGCCCGCTCGCTCCAGGGCCGGCGCCGCCAGTCGTGGAATGCCCGGTCCGATTGATCGAGAACCTCGTCCAGCTCGCGCCTGCTGGTTGCGGCGAACGTTTCGACGACATCGCCGGTGGCGGGGTTGATCGACTGAATGGTGGCGGTGCGCGCCGGCTGGCGGCGTCCGCCGCGAGAACGCGATGTCGGTTTCGTCGTCGTCATCAGCTGCTCCCCGAAATGTGCTCTTCAGCCAACAAGGTACGTACCCCGGTACCGTCACGACGTAACGATGCGGCGACAACCACCGCCGGTATATTCGCTCATCGTGCACCGTCTCGAAGGTCTCGCCAAGCTCACCGGTCGAGAGCAATACGTCGATGATCTTCCCCTCGAGGGGTTCCTCTGGGGGGCGACGGTCCGCAGCCCCGCGCCACGCGGCCGCGTCACCGCCATCCGCTTCGATCCTGCCATCGACTGGTCGCAGTTCACCGTCGTCGATCACCGGGACATCCCCGGCCCCAATGTCATCGCGCTGATCGAATCGGATCAGCCTGTCCTCGCCCCCGGGTACGTGCGCCACGTCCATGAAGCGGTCCTGCTGCTGGCGCATCCCGATCGCGCCGTCCTGCGGCGCGCGGCGGCGGCGGTACGTATCGAGGTCGCCCCCGAGCCCGCGGTCACGGATTTCCGCGTGGTCCCGCGGCCCGATCAGATCCAGTACGGCGCGGACAACGTCCTCAAGCACCTGCACATCTCCAAGGGCGACGTGGAGCGAGCCCTCGCCGGCGCGCCGATCGTGGTCGAGGGCGTTTACGAGACCGGGGCCCAGGAGCACGTCTACCTCGAGCCGCAGGGGATGATCGCGACACTCGAGGGGGACGTTCTCGTGGTGCGCGGCTCGATGCAGTGTCCCTACTACATCCTGAAAGCGCTGCGCTACGCCCTCGGCCGCGACGAGACGCGGCTGCGGGTGATTCAGACTCCGACCGGCGGCGGGTTCGGCGGGAAGGAGGAGTATCCGTCGACCATCGCCCTGCACGCGGCTCTCCTGGCACTGAAGAGCGGCAAGCCGGTGAAGATCGTCTACGACCGGGGTGAGGACATGGCCGCGACGACAAAGCGGCATCCGTCGCTGGTGCGCCACCGCACGGGTGTGACTCCCGATGGGCGGTTGCTGGCGCAAGACATCGCAGTCGTGATGGATGGCGGCGCGTACGTGACGCTGTCGCCCGTGGTGCTGTCGCGCGGCATCATTCACGCCGCGGGGCCGTACGCCTGCGACCACGTGCGCATCGACGGCCGCGCGATGTTCACCAACGCGGTGCCATTCGGGGCGTTCCGCGGGTTCGGTGCGCCGCAGACGCACTTCGCCAACGAACGCCACATGGACCGGATCGCCGCACGGTTGGGGCTCGATCCCGCCGAGCTGCGCCGTCGCAACCTGCTGCGGGACGAGGAGTCGACGGCGACGGGCCAGGTCATCCGGGACGGTGCCGATCGACGCGCGGTGCTGGAGCAGGCGCTCTCCCTGGCCGACTACGACGCGAAGCGGTCGGCACACCTGCGGTTCAACGCCTCCAGTGCGACGACGCGCCGCGGGATCGGGGTCGCGACGTTCCATCACGGAGCGGGCTTCACCGGCTCGGGCGAAGCGATGCTCGCCTCGCGGCTCGCCGTCGCCGGGCTCGCCGACGGGTCGATCGAGATTCGCTCCGCGAACATCGAAATGGGTCAGGGCACACTTACCGTGTTCACCGCGCTGGCCGCCGAGCGACTCGGAATCGAGCCGTCTGCCGTGCGGATCGCCGCAGCCGACACCGCGCGCGTTCCCAACAGCGGCCCGACGGTCGCGTCGCGCACGGCAATGGTCGTCGGCCGGTTGGTGGAGCGTGCCTGCGACGATCTACGACGCCGCCTCGACCTCGCAAGCTCGACGGAAGGCGACGTGCGTACGGCGATCCGTAGCTGGTACGAAACGCACCCGGGCGCCGAGCTCGTGGGAGAAGCCACGTACGAGCCGCCACCCGGTGTCGTGTGGGACGACGCCCGCTACCGTGGCGATGCCTACGGCACGTTCGGCTGGGGCGCCTATGTCGCCGAAGTGGAGGTCGATCTCCGGACTTACGAGACCCGCGTCATCGACTTCGTGGCGGTCCAGGATGTCGGGAAGGTGTTGCACGAAGTCCTGGCGCGGGGACAGGTGCAGGGCGGTGTGGCGCAGGCGATCGGGTGGGCGCTGCTCGAGGATTGCCGCTGGAAGGACGGCGCGATGGCCAACGCGCAGCTGACGAACTACCTGATCCCGACGAGCGACGATTTGCCGCGCATCCGCGTGGCGTTTCTCGAGACGCCCTATGCGTATGGCGCGCAGGGGGCAAAGGGGCTGGGCGAGCTGCCGATGGACGGCCCGGCCCCCGCGATCGTCAACGCCGTTGCCGCCGCGACCGGAGCCGATCCGTGCGTGATTCCGCTGACGCCGGAGCGCTTAATGACAATTGCGGATTTCGGATTGCGGAATGCGGAGTCGAAAGGTCAGGGCACGGGATCGTGACGGACCAATCCGCAATCCGCAACCCGCAATCCGCAATCCAGGTCGCCTTTACTCTGAACGGCTCACCGATCTCCGCCGAGATCGATCTCACCGACCGTCTGCTCGACACGCTGCGGTATCGGCTGGGGTTGACCGGAACGAAAGAAGGATGCGGCGAAGGAGAGTGCGGGGCCTGCACCGTCTACCTCGACGGCCTGCCGGTGAATTCGTGTCTCGTGCCCACCTATCAGGTCCGGGGCAGGCGGGTCGAGACGGTGGAATCGCTGCCGCCGGCGCGCCTCGATCCGCTGCTCACCCATGGCGCGACGCAGTGCGGCGCCTGCACGCCCGGCGTCGCAATGACCTCGTGCTGGATCATCGATCATCCGGAGCTGCTGGCGACCCACGCCGTGCGCGAGCTGCTCGCCGGCAACCTGTGCCGCTGCACCGGCTACGACGGCATCCTCGACGGCATCGCCGCCGCCATGCAGGCTCGTCCATGAAACTGTTCCAGCCGGCGAGCCTGGCGGAGGCGTGCGAGATCCTCGCCGGCGAGCGCGGCGTCGTGCCGATGGCTGGCGGAACGGATCTCCTCGTCCATTGGCCTGCGAGGGCCGCCGAGCACGACAAGGGCTACCTCGATCTTTCGGGGCTCTCGGAGCTGCGCGGTGTGCGCTGGACGGACGGTGAGCTGCAGCTTGGTGCGCTCGCGACGTATTGGGACGTGATCGCCGACCAGCAAGCGGCGCGAGAGCTGCCGCTGCTCGTGCAGGCGGCGCGGCTCGTCGGGGCGATCCAGATCCAGGCGCGGGGGACGTGGGCCGGGAACATCGTCAACGCCTCGCCGGCGGCGGATGGTGTGCCGGTGCTCATGGCCTACGACGCGGTGGTGGTGCTGCAGTCGGCGCGCGGGCGCGAAGAGGTCGTGCTAGCCGATTTCTACAGAGGGTACAAGCAGCTGCGGAAGACGGACGATCAGCTGGTGGCGGCCATCCGCGTCCCGCGGCGCAGCTACACGGTGCAGCAGTTCCACAAGGTGGGATCCCGCCGCGCCCAAGCGATCGCCAAGGTTGGGCTCGCCCTCACCCGATCCGCCGCAGGGTGGCGGGTCGTCGCGGCGAGTATGGCGCCGACGATCCGGCGCTGCCCGGGGCTCGAGCAGCTGCTGGAGACCGGCGCCGACGTGCGCGAGCCCGAAGCGCTGCATGCCGCCATCGCGTCCGACACGAGCCCCATCGACGACATCCGGTCCAGCGCCGAGTACCGGCGGCGGGTGATGGCCCGCGTGCTGTTCGCCGCGCTGCGCGCCTGATCAGCGCAGCGGCGCGCCCGCCGACACCCAGCGCCGCAGCACGTCGCGCTCCGCGTCGGTGATTCCCGTCAGATTCCCGAGCGGCATCGTCTTCGTCGTCACCGCGCGATCGAGAATGCGCTGCGCCTTCGCCTGAATCTCCGCCGGCGTATCGAACATGACACCCGCGGGTGCGGCAGGAATTCCCGGGTACGTGGGCGCACGCGAGTGACACGATGCGCACCGCTGCGCAATCACGACGCGCACCTCGGCGAAGGATGCGGCTGGCCCGCTGGTCGGTCCGGCACCGCCGCCCCGTGGCGCAGTGGCGACGGCCAGAACGACCAGGCCCGCGACTGCCGCCGGCAGGAGCCAGCCGTTCCGCCGGCCGGCATTGCGCAGGTTGAACCAGTGGCGGACCACCACGCCGATGACGAACAGCACGCCGAGGATCGCCCAGCCCCAGCGGGACCCGTATGTCGCCGGATAGTGGCTGCTCACCATGACGAACAGCACCGGGAGGGTGAGGTAGTTGTTGTGCAGCGAGCGCAGCGCCGCCTGACTGCCGCGCCGGGCGTCGGGCGCCTGCCCCGCCAGCAGGCTCGCCACCATGGCGCGCTGCGACGGGATGATGACGCGAAACACGTTCGCGGCCATGATCGTGCCGAGCGCCGCACCGACGTGCAGGTAGGCCGCGCGCGCGCTGAACAGGTGACTCAACCCCCACGCGAGGGCGGTGACGAGCAGCAGGCCGAGGACGGCGAACGCCGCCGGACGCGCCCCGAGCGGCGAGCGGCACAAGGCATCGTAGACGAGCCAGGCGATCACCAGCGTCGCCACGCCGGTCGCGATCCCGACAGCCGGGGTGAGGGTCGAGACGGCGGAGTCGAGCAGGTACTCGCGCGCCCCCACGTAGTACAGCAGCACGAGCAGTGACAGACCGGTCCACCACGTGGCGTAGGCTTCCCATTTGAACCAGTGCAGCGTTGCCGGAAGGCGGTCGGGCGCCACGCCGTATTTCAGGACACGGTAGAACCCGCCGCCGTGCACCGACCACAGCTCGCCGCTCACTCCGGGCTCGGGCGTCGCGGGAGGCGCGATGCGGGCGTTGAGCCAGTTGAAGTAGAACGACGTCCCGATCCACGAGACGCCGACGATGACGTGCGCCCAGCGCAGCGCGAGGCTGAGCCACTGCGCGAGGTGGGCGGTCACCGGTCAACTGCCGCGGTATGTGGAATAGCCGAAGGGGCTGATCAGCAGCGGGATATGGTGATGCGCGCCATCCTGAGGCGCGAAGACGATCTCGACATACGGATAGAACACCGGATTTCCCTGACCCGCGAAGTAGGCGGTCAGCTCGAAGCGCAGCCGCAGCGTCGTCCCCCGCGGCGCCGCCGCGCCGGCGGGGAGCAGGGCGGCGATGCGACCGTCGGCGTCGGTCGCGCCCCGGCCCAGCTCTCGCCAGCCGCCGGGACCCTCGGCGGACAGGATCACGGGGACACCAGCGGCCGGCCGTCCGCGGGCGGTATCGATCACGTGCGTCGACAGCGTCATTTCGTCACCAGTTTCTCGAGCCGCACGCGGGTGATCTTGGCCTGCTCCCCGGCTGCCACGCGGAGCTCCTTGTCGGGATCGTTGATCAGGCGCGCTTTGAGATCGGTCAGCAGCTCCGCGGCGCCGCGGCCCGTGGCGCACACGAGGTAGACGTGACCGAAGCGCCGCTCGTACGCGCCATTCTCCTCGCGCAGCGCCAGTCGCAGGCCCGCCGCGGCGCGTGTGACACCGCTCTGCTCGCCGCTCGCCCAGGAGTCGGTCGACCGCTCGCCGATCCGCGGGTGGGCCGCGAACGCCTCGAGCCAATCGCCGCGATCGAGCGCCCACCATTCGCGCTCCGCGGCCTGCAACAGCTGCGCGTCGGTCGCGTAGGGCAAGCCCGCAAGCATCCGCCTCACCCACTGGCTCGAAGCGCAACAGCGTGCCAATGCCGCTCGCGCCGCTTCTGGCGGCAGTCCGTTGAGGTACGCCGCGATCGTCACACCGGTCTCCCGAGCACGCGGAGCCGAGCCACTCCGCCGTCGGGAAAAATGCTGAACCGGACGTGCGTGACCGCTCCCGAGCGGCCGACGGCCCGAAAGCGGTGGGCCCGGTCAGCACGCAGTTTCGTGCGCGCCACGAGCTCGCGCCACGCCGCACGCTCGTCCGGGACGGCGGCGGGCTCGAGGTCGGGTGCATCGCACCCCTCGAGGCGGCAGCTCTCGGGGAAGTTGCCCTTGAAATGCGCCGTGTCCACCACGACCTCCGAAACAGTGCCGCGCGCGCCCAGTCGCAGAATCACCCAGTCGTGACCGGGGCCGCGGCGGCGCCGCGTCTCCCATCCGTCGCCCATGTTCACCGACGGGCCCGGCAGCAGCAGGTTGATCGGCTCGCTGAAGAACTCGTCGCTCGCCGCGAGCGGCACGCCGCCGTGCTGAACCGCCGCGAGGTCGATCGGTCCCGGGCGGCGGCGCAGCCGCGTCCAGTCCGGCCGGGCTTCGCCCCACACCCGGAACCGGGCCACGCCGCCGTCTGGATAGATGTGCAGCCGGACGTGCGTGGCGGTCGTGTCTCCCGCCACGGGGAATTCGTTTTCCCGATCGGGACCCAACGGACTGCGCGCGAGAATCTCCGGCCACTGCTCCGCGGCGCGCTTCAACGCGGCGGGTTTGGGACTCATCGCCAGCACGGCGGCAGTCAGAGAGCACGCCTGGGGGTGATTGCCCTTGAAGTGATGCGTGTCCACGGTCACGGCGCGGATGACGCCGGGGATACCGAGCTGAATGACGCACCAGTCGAAGCCGGGCGTGCGGCGCCGCCGTGTTTCCCATCCGTCCATCCAATGCCCTCGACTCGTGTACTTGCCCTCGAGGAAAACGCCGCGTCCCGATTTCAGGAGATTCGATTTCGGCGCGAAGAACTCATCGGACGCGACGAGCGCGCGTCCTCCGACAGCTTCGGACGCCAGATCGATCAGACCCGGACGCACCGCACACCTCCAAGGCTGGCGCGAACGGTGCTCTGGCGCGCATCTTGTATCAGGGCACGAGCGCGAGGCGGCATGACCACGGAAAAACGTAAAGCGCAGCGACGCAAAGGCAACGATCGCCGTAAGGTGTTCGACCGCCGGAAGTGGAAAGAGCGTCGCAACATCTGGGGCCGTACCTCCACCGAGCGACGGACGGAAAAAGACCGGCGCTCACTCGCCCCGCGACGCACGGGCGAGGAGCGGCGCACGGGTCGCGAGCGGCGCCGCAAGGACTGAATCAGCGACGCTCCTGCGTGAGCCACTGCCCACGGCCGGGCTCGGCGCATCGATCACCGTCGTAGACGCACATTCCGCGCACAAATGTTCGCAACACCCGGCCCTCGAGCGCCAGACCCGCGTACGGCGTGACGGGGTGACGCTGGCGCAGCGCCTGCGGGTCGACCGTCCAGCGGGCGTCCGGGTTGAAGACCACGAGATCGGCGTCGTACCCGGGAGCGATGCGTCCTTTGCGGGTGAGACCTGCCAGCAGCGCCGGTTGGTGCGACATCCAGCCGGCCACATCCGCGAGCGTGTGGCCTCGCTCCCTGGCACCGGTCCAGACCGCGGAGAGCGCCATTTCGAGCGAAGCGATCCCGCCCCAGGCGATCATGAAGTCCCCGCGGTCGAGGCACTTGAGGGCGCGAGGGGACGGGGAGTGATCGCTCGCCACGAGGTCGATCTCCCCGCGCTCCAATCCCTGCCACAGCGCCTCGCGATGCACTCGCTCGCGGACTGGTGGGGCGCACTTGAAGGCCGTCGCACCGTCCGCGATGTCCTCCGCGGCGAATGAGAGATAGTGCGGGCACGTCTCGACCGTCGCCCGGACGCCGCTCTGCCGTGCGGCCGTGAGGAGCGCGATTCCGTCGGCGCAGGCGAGATGCACGATGTGCACGCGACAGCCGGTCCGCGCCGACAGCTCGAGCATTCGGTCGATCGCGGCGAGCTCCGCTGCGACGGGACGTGATGCCAGCCAGGTGGCGTAGCGGCGCGGATCACCACTCGCCTCCCGCGTCGCCCGCTCGATCACTTCCGGTGCCTCGGCGTGCACCAGCAGCACGGCATCGTGCTCCGCCATGCGCGTCATCGCAAGGGCGAGGTCCGCGGGACCCGTCATCGGGAATTCGTCGATGCCGCTCGGTACCAGGAACACCTTGAAGCCGAGCACGCCAGCCTCGAGCAGCGGGGCGATGTCGCCGGCATTCCCCGGAATGATTCCGCCCCAGAAGCCGTAATCGACCAGCGCCACGCCCTGCGCCGCAGCGGCTTTCTGCCGCAGCGCCGCGACGTTCGTCGTCACTGGAACGCTGTTCAACGGCATGTCCACGACCGTGGTCACGCCACCGGCCGCCGCGGCCCGCGTCCCGGTTGCGAACCCTTCCCAATCGGTGCGCCCCGGCTCGTTCAAATGAACGTGGGTATCGACGATACCGGGGAGCAGCGCCGCCGATCCGGCATCGAACCTGGTCCTGGCGGCCGGCGCCGCCTCACGCGACACGACGGCGGTGATGCGGCCGTCCGACGCGACCACAGCGCCGGGACGCTCGCCCTCCGGCGTGATGATCCGGTCGCTCGTGACGATGAGGTCGGCAACCGCGGCCATCAGCTGTCAGCTTTCAGCTATCAGCATGAGGCCCAACTTCTGGAAGGCACTCACAAACGTCAAGCTGATAGCTGACAGCTGAGAGTTGAAAGCGCATTATTTCTCTCATGCACCTCACCGGCGGAGCACTCGTCGCCCGCGCCCTGGCGGACGAGGGCATCTCGCTGACGTTCGGCATTCCCGGCACGCACAACATCGAGCTGTACGACGCCCTCGCCGAGTCCGACGCGGTTCGACCGGTGCTCGTGACCGACGAGCAGAGCGCGTCGTTCATGGCCGACGGGTACTGGCGTGCCTCGGGTCGTCTTGCCTGCGTGAATGTCGTTCCGGGCGCCGGCCTGACGCACGCGCTGTCCGGGATCGCCGAGGCGTTCATGGACAACATCCCGATGCTGGTGCTCGGCTGCGGCATCCGGCGGGACATCCCGAGGGCCTACCAGCTGCACGACATCGACCAGCTCGCGGTGGTGCGACCCGTGACCAAGGCCGCGTTTCGCGTCGAGCGCGGTGAGGATCTGTACCCGGAGATCCGGCGTGCTTGCGCGCTCGCCCGCAGCGGCGCACCCGGACCGGTGATGGTTGAAGTTCCCGTCAACCTCTACCTGCGTCAGTACGACATTCCGGAAGGCAGCCTTCAGACGCCGTCGCGGTCCGCGGTACCCACCGGAGCGGATGCGCTCTCCGCGGTCGCGGCGCTGTTGAACGATCCTGTCGCGCGTCCTCTCCTCTATGTCGGCCTCGGCGCCGCGCGCGCGGCTGCCGAGCTCCTGCTGCTCGCCGAGCGGCTCGAGGCGCCGGTGGCGACGACGTTCCAGGGGAAGGGGGTGTTCCCGGAGTCGCATCCCCTGTTTCTCTGGAACGGATTCGGGGCGGCGGCACCGCCGTTCGCGCGCGCGGTCGCGGGCGACCGGCACGTGACGCTTGCCGTCGGGTGCCGCTTCAGCGAGGTCGGCACCGGGAGTTACGGTCTCGAGCCGCCGGGCCCGCTGATCCATGTCGACATCGATCCCGGCGTCCCGGGCCGCAACTATCCGGTGCAGCAGGCGGTCACCGCGGATGCGGCGGCGTTTATCGGCGGGCTGCTGCCGCTCGTCACCCAGCGCCCGACCGATGCGGCGCTGCGCCGGGCGATCGCGAGCGGCCACGAGGGCGTATGGAAGGAGTGGCGATCCCAGCAGAGCGAGCGCGTGACGCCACCGCGGCTGCTGCGCGATGTGCAGGACGCGTTCGGGCCGGAGACGATTTTCACCACCGACAGCGGCAACGGGACGTTTCTCGCGATGGAATGTCTGCGACTCGAGCGGTCGGGGAAGTTCCTCGCGCCCGTAGACTACTCCTGCATGGGATACGCCGTACCGGCCGCTATCGGGGCCAAGCTCGCCCGTCCCGAATGCCCCGTCGTGGCGCTCGCGGGAGACGGCGCGCTGCTCATGACGGGGCTCGAGCTGTTGACGGCGGCGCAGGAAAAGCTCGGGGTCGCGGTGCTGGTGCTGCGGGACCGCGAGCTGGCCCAAATCTCCCAGTTCCAGGCGACGGCGTTGAACCGCAAGACGGCGAGTGAGCTGGCCGATTACGACGCGGGCGGGATCGCCGCCGCGCTCGGCGTCGAGGCCCTCTCCCTCGAGCGTGATGGCGACCTTCCCGCCATCCTGCGCCGCGTACGGGAGATCACGGGGACGGGACACCCGGTGCTCGTCGATGTGGCGATCGACTACTCGCGGCGGACGTACTTTACGGCGGGTGTGGTGAAGACGAATCTGCTGCGGCTGCCCTGGCGGGACCGGCTGCGCTTCATCGGCCGGGCGCTCAAACGCCGGATCTTCGGGTAGCCTAGAACGCGCTGCGCACCACGAACCAGATGTTGGCGGGCCGCTCGGCGAGGCGGCGCATGTACCATGCGAACCAGTGGCTGCCATAGCTGATGAGGACCCGCACTTTTACCCCCTGGCGTGCGAGGGCGCGCTGGTCGTCCGAGCGGATGCCGTACAGCATGTGGATTTCGTAGCGCGCGTCCGCGCTGCGGTTCACCGCGTCCTTGCCGATCCGCTCGACCAGGCCGAGATCGTGCGTGCCGAAGACGACGGTTGCCCGCCCGCCGGCCGCCGCGTCGAGCAGCTGGCTCGCGAGCTGCTCATACTGTGTATCGACCTCGTCCTTGCGCTGCAGCGCCAGCTCCGCGGTCTCCTTGTACGCCCCCTTCACGAGCCGGATCGCCGGGCCGATGGGCAAGAGCGCGGTCAGGTCCTCCGGTGTGCGGCGCAGATACGCCTGGAGGCACACGCCGATCCCCGGGCCGTCGGCGCGCGCGCGCCGGTAGATCTCGAGCGTCGCGTCGACATAGCGAGCTTCTTCCATGTCGATCCACAGGAACGTGCGATCGGCGCGCGCTTTGGCGGCGAGATCCAGCACGTGGTGCGTACAGGCCTCGCGACTCGTGTCGAGGCCGAGGTGCGTGAGCTTCACCGAGACGTGGGCGGGAAGGGACCGCTGGCGAATCTGGTCGAATACCTGGACGTAGTGGTCCCGCACCGCCGCCGCCTCGGCGGCGTTCTGCACCTGCTCGCCGAGCTGGGTGAGCACCGTCCCTAGATTGTCCTTCGCGAGCGCACTCGCGGCGTCGAGGGCGTCGGCAAGCGCTTCCCCGGGCATGAACTTGCGCACAGCGCGGCGCGCGAAGGCACGCGTGCGGAACTGTGCGGCGAGCCAGGGGCTGCGCGAGGCGCGCAACAGCAGGGTACGGGCGAGCGACATGGGGCGGAGAAGATACACCGAGCGGGCGGCGTCCACATCGGACACCGCCCGCTCGCAACGTCACGCTACGACCGGCTCAGTCCTCGACGACGATCAGGTATTTCGAGGCGGCCCAGAACTTCGCCGGCGTGGCAATCTGAATGCTGCCGCGGACATTGCCGTTGGCGTCCGGCGGCGTCGCGAGGGCCGTGAGGTCCTGGCGCGAGGCGATGCGGTACGTCTTGGTCGAATCGGGCAGCGGAATCGTGGTCACCTGACGGCGGTCGATCGCCGTAAAGGCGCCGGGGTCGAGATTCCGCGAAGGCACGACCGACGTGCCCGACTTCCACAGAATGAAGAGGAAGCGGCTGCCGCCCGTCACGTCGATGATGCCGCGGTTTTTCAGCTCGTCCTTGGTCCCGATCACGTAGTACACGGTGTTCTCGCGGACCGTCAGGTCGCCGACGGTGTCGCGCAGCGCCGTGTTCAACGCGGCCAGGGCGGTGTTCTCGCCCTTCAGCGAATCGAGCTGAGCGGCGAAGGCGACCAGCTGCGTGCGCTGCGACGCCACGACCGAGTCGTAGTTCGCGATCGTCGCCGTCAACGTGTTGCGCAGGCTGTCCGACAGGGACGACAGACCGCGGATGCGGCGCTCGCTCGAGCGCAGCTGCGACTCGTTGGCGTTGAGCCGGGTCGCGATGTAGCGCACCCGGGCGACGACGCTGTCGCGAGACGCCTGTCCCGGCGACTCGCTCGTCACGTTCAGCTTCCCGTGGACCTGCACCTTCGCCAGTTCGTTGGAGATGTCCGAAATCATGCGGGCATCTTGCGCCATCTCCTGCACCACGCGATCGCGCTCGTTCGCCGCCTGCTGCAGCGAATCGATCCGCGCCTGGAGCTGCGGTGAGGGCTTCGAATTGCACGCGAGCGCTCCGAACAGCGCGAGAGCAGCGATCGCGGTGCTACGGGCCTTACCGACCATAGCGACATCCTCCCTGCGGGGGGCTCTCTGACGGACCGAGCCGACGGCACCCCCCGCCGCCCGCCCGAACTTATTGTGAGAAACCTCACTACTGCGACGGTCGCTCAACGATCGACGGTATCTGCGAAACAGTAGCTCTGAGGGCTCGAATATACCCGGATGCGTTTCAAATGGTTCAGTCGGAACGCGGCGTGTTCCGGCGGCCGTTGCGTCTGCTCCACAGAACCCCCGCGAGGACCTCAGCCGGGGCCCCGGGAGAGGCGTCCGACCTGAAATGGGGCGAGGTCGAAGTCCCCGACCCCCTCGTCCAGGAGCAGCCCGGCGAGGATCTCCCCCACGACGCTGGCGAACTTGAAGCCGAACCCGGAGCAGGGGCTCGCCAAGACGACCGACGGGTGATCGGGGTGCCGGTCGATCACGAACTGCCCGTCGGTCGAGTTGGTGTACAGGCACACCACGCTGCCGCGATGGGGCCCGGCGAGCGCCGGGACATAGCGCTCGAGGAGCAGGCGGGTCGCCGCGACCTCCTCGGGGCTGACCTCGCGACGCACCGTATCCGCGGTCGTAGGATCCCCGTCGTGGTGGACGGCGATCTTGATCGCCCCGTCTGCCCGCGCGGCGGGGGGCAGCCCATAGCACACCGCCTCTTCCGTCTGACGGATGAAAACCGGCAGCGTCGCGGCGGCGGGGGAGACCGGCTCGAACCAGTGCTGCACCTGGCGCTCGACGGTGAGCCCGCGGCCCGCCGCGCCGAGCAGCTGCGGCATCCAGGCGCCGGCGGCGAGGAGCAGGCGCTGCGCCTCATATGTGCCGCGCGTCGTGGTGACCCGTACGCCCTCGCCGGCGGCCTCCCACCGCGTGACGGGCTCGTCGAATTGCAGCTCGATGCCCCGGGTGGAGGCGTACGTCAGCGCGGCGGCCACGGCTCCCTCGGGGTCGAGCCAGCCGGCGCTCGGCTCGAAGACACCGATCGCCCCGTTCAGCTCGTGGAGCTGGGGATAGCGGCGGGCGATCGCCGCGGCATCGAGGATCTCGTGTTTGATGCCGTGTTGACGGGCGCTCGCCAGTGTACCGCCGACGATCCCTTCACTCTCCGGGCCGACATAAAGGACGCCGGTGACGTGCAGCAGCGAGGTCCCGGTCGCCGCTTCGAGACGCCGCCAGTTCTCGTAGGCGCGTCGCGCGAGCGGCACGTACCGCGGATGCTCGAACGCCGTCTCGCGGATGACACGCGAGCCGCCGTGACTCGAGCCCATCGTGTGGGGAGGATGAAAGCGATCGAGACCCAGGACGCGGAGACCGCGTCCGCTCAGATGGACTGCCGTCGAGCTGCCGACGGCGCCGAGACCGGCGAGGATGATGTCGTAGGGCACGGCGACAACTTAGCTTCCAATCCGGACGCCCGAGGGCAATGCTCGAGACCACACAACTCGCACCGGAATCGCTGACGGCACCGACCGAGCCGCAGCGGCGCGCGATCGAGGCGCCGGTCGGCCCGGTGCTCGTGCTCGCCGGTCCCGGTGCGGGAAAAACGTTCTGCCTCATCGAGCGGGTGCGCGCGCTGGTCGAGCGCTATGGCGCAGACCCCGGCCGCATCTGCGCCATCACGTTCACCAACAAAGCGGCCGAGGAGATCGCGGCGCGGCTGCATCGTGAGCTCGGGGCCTCGAGCGAACGGGTGCATCGCGGGACGATCCACTCGCTTTGCGCCGAGGTGCTGCGCGAGCACGGCGAGCGCATCGGAATCCCCCGCGGCTTCGGCATCGCCGATGAGGACACGCAGGACGTCGTGCTGCGGCGGCTCGGCGTGGCGGTGTACAAGCGACGCCTGTGGCTGCTGAACCAGTTCGGCCGCCATCGCCTGCAAGGCACGCCGCTCGAGCCGGACGTCCGGGCGCTGTGCGATCGCTACCTCGAGATTTTGCGCGGCAGACGGCTCGTTGACTTCGACGACCTGGTGCTCAAGGCCGACGAGTTATTCGGCGCCGAGCCGGAGGTCGCGCGAGAGATCGCGGAGCGCTGGGACCACGTGCTGGTCGACGAATTCCAGGATCTCAACGCCCCGCAATACCGCATCGTGCGTCGTCTCGTCGAGGCGCATCGCAGCGTGTTCGCCGTGGGCGACGACGAGCAATCGATCTTCTCGTGGACGGGCGCCGACCCGCGGGTGCTCGACCATTTTCGCAACGACTTCGCCGTCGCCGACCCGATCGCGCTCGACGAAAATCACCGCTGCTCGCGCGCCATCTTCGGCGTGGCGCGGCGCCTGGTCGAGCGCAACCAGGCGCTGTTCCCCAGGAAGCACATCGTCGCGGTGCGCGACGTCCCCGTCCCGGTCGTCGCGCGGGCGTTCCCGGAAGAACAGGCCGAGGCGGCGTGGATCGTAGAACAGGTCCTGGCGAGTCACGCCGCCGGGATGCGCTGGGGCGAGATCGGCGTCCTCTACCGGGTGCACGAAATCGGCAAGGAGCTGGAGCAGGCATTCGTGCGCGCGGGCATTCCGTGTCGGCTCGCGCGCGGCCATTCGCTCACCGATGACCCCGTAATCGCCCAGGTCCTCGCGTCGTTGCGCGTGATCCGCGAAGACGGCGATGCTCTCGCCGCCGAGGCGCTCGCGGTGCGCCTATTCCCCGAACAGCTGCTGGAGCGCATCCGCGCTACGGGCGGCGGCGATTTTCTCGCGGCAGTGCGCGAGGTCGCCCGGCGGGCGCCGCACGGGGACCCCGATCGCCGCCTGGCGTGGCGGTTCATTTATCAAGTCGAGAATCTCCGTGCGCTGGCCCGCACGCACGAGACGCTGCCCGGGCTCATTCTCGAGATCCTCGGGTCCCGGATGGGCCAGTGGCGCAACACCCTCGAGGAGCATGCCGAGGACCTCACCGATCCGGCCGCCGACCGGGACGTGATCGCGCTCGCCGCATCCCTGGAGGACGCCATAGCCCGGGAACAGACTGTCTGGATCCCGGAGCTCGGCGGAGCGGAAATCGGCGTCCGCGCCCTGCTGGTGCGGTCCGAGCTGGTACAGCGGGTCCGCTACTTGCTGCGCGGTGACGTACCGGAATCCGGTGACGTCGTCCTCCACGCGTCGCCCCTTCAGGTCTTCAAGGCGCTGCAGCTGTTGCAGACACGGACGCTCACCGACCCGTTTCCCGAGTTCGTCGCCTTCGATTTCGAGACGACGGACAAGGACAGCGCGAGCTGCGACGTGGTCGAGATCGGGGCGGTGCGGGTGGCCGGCGGGGCCGTGGTCGACGAATTCCATTCGCTCGTCCGGCCGGGACGTCCCATCTCCGAAGGCGCGACCGAGGTACATGGCTACACCGTGGCGGATCTCAGGGACGCGCCCGGCTTCGCCGCCGTGTGGTCCGCGTTCCGGGCGTTCGTCGGCGACCACGTGCTGCTCGCGCATAATGCGCAGCGCTTCGACGTTCCCGTGCTATTGCGGCTGGCGCGCGGGCTCCCGGGAGTGGAATCGCTGCGGTTCTTCGATTCGCTGCCGGTCGCCCGCGCGCTCATCACCGACGGCAGCGCGAAGCTCGAGGCGCTCGCCGATCGCTTCGGCATCGACAAAGGCCGCGAGCACCACGCCCTCGACGACGCCCGCACCCTCGCCGCCGTCTACGACCGCCTCGCCCGGCTGCAGCAGGCGCGCGCCCGCAAAACCGCACAGGTGCAGGTGCTCGACTGTCTCGGCCTGGCGCTCGCGGGACAGCCGAGGCCGGATGCGGCCGGGGAAGAACTGGTGTTTCGCGATCTGGTCCCGGCCTACACGCTGGGTCGCTACTCCGACGCGTTGGAGTTCTACGCGTCCGAGCGGGAGCGGGTCCCGGAGCTCGCAGCGCCGCCGGTGGAGGAGATCATCGACCGGCTCGGCGGCAAGGCGAAGATGGACCGGCTGCGCCGCACTCCCTCGCCGGGCGACCGCTACGCTGTGGCGCTGGCGCGACTCGAAGCGCTGGTCGGCGCCAGCGCCGGCGATACCGTGGCCGACAGCATCGGCAAGCTGCTGGAGCGCGTTGCACTCTCGACGTCGCACGAAGCCGAAACCGATCCCGAGCGCGTCAATCTGCTGACGCTGCATTCCACCAAGGGTCTCGAGTACTCGCAGGTGTACATCGTCGGCGTCGAGGACGAGCGCCTCCCCGGGGTGCGGGCCGCAGGGGAGGAAGGTGTGCTCGAGACGGAGGAAGCGCGGCGCCTGCTCTACGTCGGGATGACTCGCGCCAAAGACCGGCTCGTGTTGACTCGTGTGGCGGACCGTTTCAAGAAACCGGCCGGTGGCAGTCAGTTCCTCGAAGAGATGGGACTCGAAGCCTAGTCGGCGCGCAGCTCGCGATGCCGGTAGCAGGTGACGATGTGGTCGTTCACCATCCCCACCGCCTGCATGAACGCATAGACGATCGTCGGACCCACGAACCGGAATCCCTTTTCGATCAGCGCCTTGCTCATCGCCTCGGACTGCTTCGTTTTCGCGGGGATCTGGCGCAGCGATTTCCAGCCGTTCTGTTTCGTCATGCCGTCGACGAACTGCCACAGGAACGGACCGAAGCGCACGCCGGCGTCGCGCAGCTCGAGGTAGGCGCGGGCATTGCCGATGGCTGCATCGATCTTTTGCCGGTTCCTGACAATTCCGGGATCGGCGAGCAGCTTCCGCCGCCGGGCCGGCGTATAGCGGGCCATCTTGTCGGGATCGA
>DATFSB010000141.1:0-25971 GCA_035262825.1 Gemmatimonadales bacterium
CCGATCACCCAGATCACTCCCGCCATCTCGTAGTGCGCGAAATCGAAATTGAACGTCCAGGCCACGCGCAGCACGGTCAGCTCGAGCAGCACGAGCCATGCGCCCCGCGTCAGCAGGAGGCGCGACAGGTCCTGGTGCTTGCGTCCGTAGAAGAACGCGCTCGTGCCGGCGAGGAAGATGAACGCCGGCGCGCAGAAATGCGTGATCCAGCGGGTGAAAAAGATCCCTGGCGAGGGGCCTCCGGCGGGAAGGCCGGAGTAGACGCGAACGTGGTCAATCGCCATCAGGATCATCACCGCACCGCGGATGATGTCGATGGAGGCAATGCGCGTCGCCGGCGTGGCGGGGGCTGCCATTGCGCTGCAAACTCCGCTGGCGCCGCACAGCGGTCAATCTTCGCGCGGCGAGCGGTCGCAAACCACCGGTCAGCGGTCGATCGGCCGGAACCGATCCCTGAGACCCGACAGGCGGCGTCGGCTGACGGGCAACTCCGTGCCGTCGCGCAGGCGCACGACCGTCGCCCCGTCCTGGCCGGCGGTCACGAGCTCCCGCACGTGATCGAATCGCACGATCGCCGAGCGATGGACGCGGACGAAGCGCAGCGGATCGAGACGCCGCTCGAGCGCCGTGAGCGACGCGCGCACGCGGTACCGCTCGGCGCCGGCATGGATGTCGGCGCAGTCGTCCCGCGCCTCGATCCAGTCGATCTCGCCGGCATCGAGCAGCAGCTCCCCCGCATCGGTGGGGACGGCCAGGCGGCCGCCGAGGCGCGACCGCAGCCGCTCCAGCACCCGCTTCATCGTCGTCTTGAATCGCCCTTCGGAGAGCGGCTTGACGAGATAATCGAGTGCCTGGGTCTCGAACGCCTGCACGGCGAAGTCGTCGTGCGCGGTCACGAACACCGTCAGCGGCATGCGCTCGATGCCCTGCACCCGGATCAGCCCGAAGCCGTCGAGCCCGGGCATCTGCACGTCGAGGAAGACGAGGTCCGGCTGATGGCTCGCCAGGGCACGCAGCGCTTCACGGCCGTCGCGGCACTCGCCCACGACGCGGACGTCGGGATAGGGCCCGAGCAGCTGGCGGATGCCCCGACGGGCGAGCGGCTCGTCGTCCACAATCAGCGCGCGGTACTCAGCCACCCCGCCCCTCCAGCTCGCGATACGGGAGCCGCACCGTCGCGATCGCGCCGCCGCCCGGTGTCGCTGTGAGATCGAGTCGCGCGCGCGCGCCGTACAGTGATGCCAGGCGCTCGCGCAGGTTCATGAGGCCGACGCCAGTCGTCACCTCGGCGGGGGGCTCGTCGGGACCGGGGCCGTCGTCGGTCACGGCGAGCACCAGCTCGTCGCCCTCGCGCCGCGCCGCGATCTTCAGGAGCGTCGCCGTCACGCGCCGCGCCAGACCGTGGCGCAGGGCGTTCTCGACGAGTGGCTGCAGCACGAACTCGGGAACCACTGCCCGCTCGAGGCTGGGATCGATCTCGAGGATCGGGCGCAGTCGGTCCGAAAAGCGCACTTCTTCGATTGCCAGGTACTGACGCACGAACTCGACCTCTTCGGCGAGCGTCACCTCGGGAGGGCGATCCGCCCGCATCACGCGACGCAGCACCTCGCCCAGCTGCTCCAGCAGTCGGGTGGCGGTCTGCGTATCGCGGTCGCGGACGGTCACGGCGATAGCGTTGAGGCTGTTGAAGAGGAAGTGCGGCTGCAGCTGCATGCGCAGCGCGCCGAGGCGCGCTTCGGCGAGCTGCGCGGAGAGTCGCGCGGCCTGGGTTTCGCGCTCGCGCGCCTCGAGGAAGAACGCAGCGGCGTGCGCGACGCCGAGGATGGCGAAGTACACCGCGACACCGAACGGCAACGTCGTGAGCAACCAGTCGAGTGCGGTGCCGCCGTACGGTGTCGAATGGAGCATGGCGAGACTGAGAAGCGTTCCCGCGCCAGACCACACGACGCACAAGAGCAGCGCGGCCCCGAAATGAATCGGAAGCGCACGCGCCACCGCGCCCCGAACCAGCGGGAACCGGCGGGCCATCCAGAAGATGGCCGGGGTGAGGAGGGCGCAGATAAGCCAGTCGCCAGCCTGCCACACGATGCTTTGCCAGTTGGGGCGGCCTTGTACGTATGCCTCGAACCCCGCGAGAATCGCAGGACCGAACCAGGCAGCCGAGACGAGGGCCCAGATAGGGAGGCGCCGTGCGCGCATCGGACACAATATGCACCGAGGACGTTGCGAGAAGTCGCGCGAGGCGGGAGGCGACTACGCGAAGTACGCGGTGAGACGGTCGAGACACCCCTCCCAGCCGAGTCGATGTTGCTCGCTCTGCTCCTGACGCAGGATGCGGGCGTGCGTGACGGTGACCTCCGTCTCGAGACCTCGTCCTTCGAACACCACCGTCACCCGTTCGACGTCTCCGGGAACACCTTCGATGCGCCACGAATAGGTCAGCCGCAGCGGACGCTCGACCGCCTCGAAGGTCCCCGTGATCCAGAGCTCCGCGCCATCCGGGAGCCGGTTCCCGATGCGATAGTGGCCGCCGACGCGCAGGTCCACTTCCGCGCCGATGCAGGTCACGCCGTCGGGCCCCCACCACCGCACCACCTGCGTCGGCTCCGTCCAGGCGGCAAACAGCCGCTCCGGCGTAGCGGCGATCGTCTTCCGGACCACGAGCGTGATCGGTGTCATGCGGGCTTCCGCCCTGCTGACGCATACCGCGCGAGGGCGTCCAGCTGGCCTTCCCAGAAACGGCGGTAGTGGCGCAGCCACGCGTCGACGCTGTGGAGCGGAGCGAAGTTCGGGGCGCAGTGGTGGACCCGGCCGTCCACGGTGCGCCGCACCAGCCGCGCGTGCTCCAGCACGCGGATGTGCCGCGACACCGCCGGCAGCGACATGGCGAACGGCCGGGCGAGCTCAGTCACCGTGGCGGCACGGCGCGCCAGCCGGGCGAGCAGGGCGCGCCGCGTGCGGTGGGCGAGGGCATGGAAGAGCAAGTCGAGCGCCGCGCTTGACGCCATGAACAATACTAAACACTTTTGTTTAATATTCGCAATCCGGTAGTTCGACTCCGCTCAGGAGGCCCGATGTCCCCCTCGCACCCGACGCGCCGCCGCTTCGTGACCCAGCTCGCCGCCCTCGTTCCCGTGACCCTGCTGCGCCGTGGTCACATGCCCGGCCCGGCCGCAACGCAGGACGCCGGCATCTCCCGCACCGCCGAAGCCATCCACCAGGAACTCACCTTCACCGCGCCGCCGCAACGCGTCTACGAGGCGCTGCTCGACCAGCAACAGTTCGCCCGCGTCACCGGCGGCCAGGCGACGACGATCGATCGAGCAGAGGGAGGCGCCTTTTCCCTCTTCGGAGCGCGCATCAAGGGCCGCAACGTCGCATTGGAGCCGAACGCCCGTATCGTGCAGGCGTGGCGCTCGGAGGGATGGGACAAGGGGGTCTACTCGATCGTACGATTCGAGCTGCACCCTGCGGGGACCGGGACGCACCTGGCCTTCGACCACACGGGATTCCCGGTGGGCCAGGCGGATCACCTCGCAGCCGGCTGGAAGTCCAATTACTGGGACCCGCTCACACGCTTTCTCGCAGGCACGTGACGGTTGCGTGCTGGATCAGGCAGTAGATCGGGAGCGCGAGCACACGGCGGCGTCGAGTCGGTGCGACGCCGCGACGGGTTATGCGGTCAGGGGAACCAGTCCCACAACGATCGCGAAGCGAATCAGGCCGGCAAGGTTGTGGATCCCGAGCCGATCCATCAGCGCCATGCGGTGCGTCTCGATCGTTTTGATGCTGAGATTCAGTCGCCGCGCGATCTCCGACGTGGAATGCCCGTCGGCGAGCAACGACAGGACCTCGGTCTGGCGCGGCGTCAGCCGGCCGAGCTTGCGCCGGACGGCGAGTGCGGTTTCGACGGCCGGGCGCAGCCGGCCGAGATTCGCCTTCGACACGAAGTCCGACACGCCCGCTTTCAAGTATTCGACGATCAATTCTTCGCTCAACGCTCCCGTCACGACGATCAAGGCCGTCGTCGGGCGCGTCGCCCGTAGGTACTCCAGAGCCTCCCGGGCCCCGAAGTTGGTCGAGGCGTGGTCCGAGAAGACGACGTCGGGCTGGAACTCAGCCACCGCCAGCGCGAAGTCTTCTTTCGTGGTGACGCGCAGGAATGTGGCGGTCAACCCGGTGCGTTCGAGCACGCTCTGCACGCGCTCGGCGTCGGCAGCGTCGTCTTCAAGGTGGAGGATGCGCAGCGGAGTGGTACTCATCGGCGGGTACAGCCTATCTCAGGCGGGGCTTTCCGCATCAGGGAAGCCCTGAGAAATCGACGTCGCTGACTCCCAAAGCGGTGTATCGTCGTCCCACCCTGTTACGGGCAAAGCCTAATACCCGGATATGCCGAAAATGACACCGGCAACACAGGAAGCAGCGCCACCATCAGATCAACCAGTCGATCGGGAGATACGAGCAGGCCGCCGCACCGAGGCGGCGCCATAGTCCCGCCGCCGGTTCCGTGGTGAACCGCTCCTCCCGGGTCCCGTCGGTCGTGACCCACTCGAGGCGACCGCCATCCCCGAGCCGGACTTCGTAGGAGACCGCGGCAGCGGTCCAGCGCTCGAACAGGCGGGCAACCTCGCCGGCCAATCCGGGAGACTCGATCAGCAGGCCATCTTCAGTGTTCTGCTCGATCGAGCGGGCATCGAGGTTCATCGAGCCGACGAACACCGAGCGGCGATCGAACACGAACGTCTTGCCGTGGAGGCTCGCGCGAGAGGAGCCGACCAGGCCGTGGTGCGCGGGGGACGGCCGGGCGTCCGCTTTCAGCTCGTAGAGCCGCACACCATCGCGCAGCAACGCCTTGCGGTACTTGCGGTAGCCGGCGTGCACCAGCCACACATCCGTCGCGGCGAGAGAGTTCGTCAGCACGCTGACCGTCGCACCCGAAGCGCGTCGCTCGTGCAGCGTCGCCACTCCGGTCTTCCCCGGCACGAAGTACGGCGACACGATCAGCAGCTCCGATTTGGTCGCCCTGGCAGCGACGGCCACGTGCGCGCCGAGGTAGTGCGGATCTCGTGTGCCGGCCGGCTGGGCCAGCTTCTCCGGCGGATCGGCGAACAGTCGGGCATCGGCCCAGTGCACCAGCACATCGCGCCCGGCCCGCAAGTCCTGAGCGAGTGGAGACTGCGCCAACGCCCGGGCGTAGGGTGACTCGCGTTGTTGCCGGGTGCGGTCAGCGAGCGCCTGCCGCTGGCGGTCGCGCCACTCGTCGCTCGGCGCCGCTGCATCGAGCGTCGCTGCGGGTTTCGCGAATGCGCTGTGCCAGTAGGCTTCGAATATCTCCGTGGACTCGTGGACCACCGGCCCGCCGGCCAGCACGTCGACATCCTGAAAATCCAGCTCCCCGAGCCCGAAGTATTCGTCGCCGATATTGCGGCCGCCAAGCACGACGGCGCTGCCGTCGGCAATCAGCTGCTTATTGTGCATGCGACGGTTGACGCGCGCGAAGCGGGTCACCATCTCCACCAGCCGCGCCAACCCGGAACGGTGCACGTAGGGATTGAACAGGCGGATCTCGATGTTCGGATGCGCATCGAGCGCCATCACCGCAACGTCCTGCTTCTCGAGCGTCCCCCAATCGTCCAGCAGGAGCCGGACGCGGACGCCCCGATCGGCGGCGGCGATCAGGCGATCGACGATGATCTCACCGGTCGTGTCGCGGTGGAAAATGTAGTACTGCAGATCGAGCGTACGCTCGGCGAGCTCGATCAGGCCTGCGCGGGCGACGAACGCATCGAGGCCGTTGGCGAGCAGCCGGAATCCCGACCGGCCCCCATGGGAAACGACCAGAGGCTCGAGCCGGCTGCCGAGTCGCGTCGAGCCGGGGCGCGCCGGCGAACCGGCCTCGTCGTAGCCCATGCTCCCAATATGTCAGGGACTGGCCTTCACTGCCGATCGAGCCACCGTAACGATTCAGCGGCGCTCGTGTTCAACGAATCGGCCGCGAGCGCGCGGCGGAACGCGTCGCGCGCCATGCCCTCCTGCCCCAACGCCATCCGGGCGTCGCCCAGGTGGACGTAGACCTGCGGGGCCTCGGGGGCGAGCCCACTCGCGACCTCGAACAACCGCAGCGCGAGATCGGCGCGTCCCCGGCCGAGCAATTTCAACCCCGCGACGACATAGCCGTTGACGGTGGGCACGGAGTCCACCGGCGGCTTCACCGCCGCAGCGCCGCGGCCGAGCGCGACCTGCGCCAGCGAGTCCGAACCCGGACTATTCCACTTGTCGTAGTTCGGCTGCAGGCCCTCGATCGCGAGCTCGATCGTGACGCTGTCGCCGATCGACATGCGCCCTGGGTCGTACTCGCTGTTCCAGAACGCAGTACCCAGCACTCCGAATTCCCGGCGACTGATCGCCAGCGTCCCAACGAACCCGATGCGGGTATTCCGCCACGCGTCCCGCGTCGCCGGGTGCAGCAACGTGCAGGGAATCGCCACATCCTTCGTGATGCCGCGAATCGTCAACTGGCCGTTCAGCGTGAATCCAAGTGCCGAAGGCACGACCGATGTGCTGCGAAAGGTGATCAGGGGAAAGTGGGCGGCGTCGAAGAACGCCGCGTTCTGCAGATCGTGATCGCGCTGGCCGTTGTTCGTGTTGATGCTCGACACCTGGATCACCACACTCACCGACGAGCGCGCCAGGTCGTCCGGCGTGACCATCAGCGTCCCGGCGTACTGGCTGAACGCACCGTGAATCGTCGTCAGGCCCATGAACCGCACGGCGAACGACACCGAGGAATGAGCCTCGTCGATTTCGTACTTGGTTGGGAGCTTGGACTGCGCCCGGACGATGGCGGGAACGAGCGCCAGTCCTGTCAGAAAACGGTGAAGCCAAGCGATACGCATGCGATGACTCCGGCCAGGGGTGTACGCAACATCACCGCTCTCGCCTCAGGGCAAACCGATTCCCGGTGAACGCGTGGTGCCTGTCGGTGAAACCGTCGCACGGTCGGTGATGGTTGATCGACCTCGGCCGGAGCGGTATGGTAAGCGGCGAATCTTCGCGAGGCTGCCATGTCGCTGCGCCACTACCCCACCCTGGTTGCCTGGGCCCTCGTCGTCTTGATCTGCGGTGCGCAAGAGCTTTCTGCCGCAAGCTGGGGCGTCGGTCCACGTTCCTGGCAATCGATCCTGTTGATCCAGAGCGCGACCTGGAGCGCCTGGGCACTGCTGGCCGTGCTCGTGGGGCCGCCGCTGGCTCGGCGCGTCCCGCTGGATGGCCCGAACCCGACCGCCCGCTTGCTGGCCCATCTCGCGGTGGCTGCGCTCCTCGGCATTGCCGCGTGCGGCCTGGGCGCGATGGTAACCGGCTTCTACTACTACGGGACGAGCAGCGCCGCGATGTGGGACATGTTCCGCGACCGACTGCATACGGTCCTGGCGAGTTATGTCCTCGCCTACGGCGCACTCGTCAGTGCGGTGACGCTGCGCCAGCGCCTGCCCGGGCGCGCCGCGACATACCTGCGCCGCTTCCTCGCGAAAGACGATGGGCGCGTCCGCGTAGTGCCTTCGACGGCGGTCGACTGGATCGAGGCCGATGACGACAGCGTTCGCATCCATGCCGGGACGACGGTGCACTCGATGCGCGACACCTTGACCGCGCTTGGCCGCCGCCTGGACCCCGCACGCTTCGCGCGCATTCACCGCTCAACGATCGTGAATCTCGACCGCATCCGGGAAATCCAGCCGTGGTTCAAAGGCGAGCAGGTGTTGCTGCTGAACGATGGAACGCGCCTCACGATCGGGCCTACCTATCGGGCCGAGCTCCTCGAACGGCTGCACGGAGACCGCGTATGAACCGGAGCGTGCTGGTCCTGCTGCTGGCCGCCACATGTGCGCCCGCGACGGCCGCGCACCGGCCGCCGCCCGGCGACTGGCGCGACCATGTCCGTGCGTTCGCCGAAGCGCACCTGCAGCACACCGCCTGGGGCCCCGCGCACGGCCGGCGCGACTACGCCCTGACCATGGCGCTCGCGCGGGCCGAGGGAATCGCCGTGGACACCGACGCCCTGTATGCGGCGGCCTACCTGCACGACATGGGCGGCCTGCCGCCCTACGCGATTCCCGGAGTCGATCACGGCGACCGCGGCATTCAGGTGGTCGACACGGTGCTGCGCGAGGCGGGGTTCCCGATGGAGAAGGCGGCGCTCGTCAAGGAGATCATCGATCACCACCAGTACTACCGGCCGCCCGACACGGTGGCCGTCGCGATCCTGTTTCGCGACGCCGACATCCTCGACTTCATGGGGGCGATCGACATCGCGCGCATCGTCTCCCTTACGATGCGCGAGCAGTTCACCCCCGACCTCCCGCACGCCATCGAAGTGATCCGCCGCCAGCTGAACGAAATGCCGGCTCGGCTGCAGACCGCCGCAGCGAAACGCGAGGGGCAGAAGCGGGCGCTGGAAATGCAACAGTTCCTGGATGCGCTGGCGCAGGAGACGGATTCACTGCGGTCGCTCTGACCTCGAGTGTGAATGGTTCCGGTCGTGTCCCGTGCGTTGAAACGCCGGCTGAGCACGGATTCACCGCCGCGTTCAGTTCTTTTGCGGCGCCACCCGTACCATCACCGCCCCATGCGCCGGCACCGTCGCGCTGAAATGATCGTCGAACGTCCCCAGATCAGCGTGGCTCCACAGGTCGCGCACGTGGGCGGGGCCCGACACGCGCAGCCGCCACCACGACGCCGCGATCACCGTCTGCAGCGCCGAGCGATTGAGCAACACCACCGCCCTGCCCCCGTCCGCCAGCGGTTTCATCCACACCTGCAGCTCCGGGCTGCGCTCCTCCACCAGGGTTCCCTGCACGCCGAGCGAATCCTGATCGACCGCGATCACTTCACGATCGGTGAGGATGTCGCGCGTCGCCCCCGACATCGCGCGCACGTCGTTTCCGGCGATCAGTGGCGCCGCCATGATCGCCCACAGGCTGAAATGCGCCCGGTACTCGTCGTCGGTCATGCCGCCGTTGCCGATCTCGAGCATGTCGGGATCGTTCCAGGCGCCGGGCCGCGCCGCGGCCGCGTGCTGGCTCGAGATGTCGAGGTTCGAGAGCATGCTGGTCCAGTGGTCCTCGATGTCGGTGGTCGTGCGCCACAGGTTACCGGTCGCGGGGCCCCACTCCCACGGATTCGCCGACCCCCACTCACAGAGGCTGAACACGATGGGCCTGCCCGCCCGCGCCAGCGCGTCGCGGAATTTGGCGTACTGCACCGGCGCCTCGAGCCCCTCGGCGTTGCACCAGTCCTCCTTGACGTAGTCCACGCCCCATTCGGCGAACGTCCGGGCGTCGACGTCCTCGGAGCCGTACGTCCCCGGCCGGCCCTGGCACGTCCGGCGTCCGGCGTCTGTGTAGATGCCGAACTTCATGCCGCGGCTGTGGACGTAGTCGGCGAGCGGCTTCATCCCGCCCGGGAAGCGCGCGGAGTCGGCGACGAGGCGACCCCTGGCATCGCGCGCGACTTGCCAGCAATCGTCGATCACGACGTACTGATAGCCGGCGTCGCGCAGACCGCTCGCCACCATCGCGTCGGCGGTCTCGCGGATCAGCTGGGCACTGACGTCACAGCCGAAGTGATTCCAGCTGTTCCACCCCATCGGAGGCGTGCGGGCGAGGAGGTTGTCGAGCGCCGGCCGGGACCCGCCGGCGGCGAGGAGCACACCGCTCACGACCACGATCATTCCATACGCGCGCATCTCGATCTCCGGCTCAAAGAGGAATAGCCATCGGCGGACGAATGTCCTGGCAGCGCATCCGAAACTCGAGGATGGCGTCGTTGATGTCCATGTAGCTCCGAGTGGCGAGCATCGCCTCGCGGTACAGGATGCGCTGCGCAACCGGGGCCAGCTGGAAGCACCAGTAGACCGTCATCAGGGGATTGATCCACAGCTCGCTCCCTGCGGTGCGGCCAGTGGCGTGATGATCCCCGTACATCCCGCGCAACGCAGACAGGATCGAGCTCGAGACGATGCTGATGTGGTGCGGCATGCGCCGAAACACCGCTTCAGTCGCTTCTCGATAGCGCTGCACTTCGGGCATCTGCTCGACCAGCGCCACCATCCCGAGGTATCCGCCGCGCTGCATCAGCTCCGCGACCGCCTCGAGAAAATGCGCCTGGCACACGCCGTGGAAATGGTCGATCCCGAATCCCAGGCAAGCGAGCAGCTTGCGCGGCACGTCCAGCTCGTGCACCGCGGTGATCGACGCGATGTCCTCCTGCGGTGTTCCCAGCCCGTGCTCGTCGCCCCGCATCAAGCTGTCGGTACCGCCGTCCACCAGGATTACCGTGTCCACGCCGAGGTGGGCGATCAGCGCCCGATAGGCCTCGAGCAGCGGTTGTACGCCGGTGCGTTCGAAGCAATAGATCGCGACATCCTCGCCCCGATCGCGAAACCATTCAGCCAGGTAACGCTCCGGGAAATAGCGGTCCACGAGCGGCGTCGCAGCCGAGACCCGGAGCAGCGCTGGAGCGAGGCGCGCCGCCGGCTCCGGCGGCAAGGACGAGAACGACAGGTTGGCGAGGTGCGCGCGCTTCCCCGCCTGTTGCAGGCCGAAATACAACGGCAGTCCGCTGAAGACGTCGAACCCGCCGCCGATGCCGGCGACGAGGACGTTCTGCGCGGGTGCGAGCTCCTGGAGAAACGGCGCGGTCAGCATCCGATCCATCCCCCTCGTGTCATCTGCAATATGCGGGGCTTACGTCCGGGCGCCGGGAGGGGCAGTTTCCAAGCAACCACACTCACCAGAGGAACACTGTGATTCGTCGCCAGTCCGCCGTTGCGATCCTCGCGATCGCCGGCGCCTTCGTTGCCGCTCGCGCCGTCGCTCAACAACCCAACCCCGATCCACGCGTCGGGCTCCGTGCCGGCTGGTGGAACGCCGGGCAAGCGGCGTGGAACATGCGCCTCGTCTCGACGAGTCCGCCCCCCAAGGAGTTTATCCCCGACTCGGCGGGCGACTTCGGATACATGAACTCCGACATCGCGTTTCAGGGACATTATGTCATCCAGGGGAGTTTCCGCGGCTTCCAGGTGTGGGATGTGTCGAACCCCGCCCACCCCGTCCGGACCACCCTGAACATCTGTCCCGACATGCAGAGCGACGTCTCGGTGTTCGGTCACCTGCTGTTCGTCTCAGGGGAATCGGTCGACGGGCGCATCGATTGCGGGACGCAGGGTGTGCAGGCGCCGGCGAGCCCCGACCGGTTCCGCGGAATACGCATCTACGACATTTCCGATATCACGCACCCCAGGAGCGTGGCCGCGGTCCAGACTTGCCGCGGCTCGCACACGCACACCGTGGTGACCGACTCGCGCGACACCGGCGCCGTCTACATCTACGTTTCCGGGCAGGCGCCGCCGCGGCCGGCCCAGGAGCTGGCGGGATGCGTCGGCGCTCCGCCGGACCAGGACACGAGCTCGGCGCTCTACCGGCTCGACGTGATCCGCGTTCCCCGCGCCGCGCCGGAACGGGCACAGATCGTCAACCGCCCGCGCATCTTCGAAGGGTTGATGAAGGTCACCGCCCACGGCATGGCGCCGGTCGATTCGGCGCAGGCCACGAAGACGGTCGATTCCCTGAAGGCCGCCGGCGCGTTTGCCGTGATCATGGAGGATCAGGCCTTCGTCCTGCCGGCTCAGGGGTTCGTCACTCCCCTGCTCGACAGCGTAGTGCGCGCGCGCGGCGGCAGCGGCGCTCCCACGGCGGCCGACAGCGCGGCGCTGCGCAACGCCGTCCAGGGGATCGTGGACCGTATGATGAAGGGGCCTGCGACCAATCGCGGCCCCGACCAGTGCCACGACGTCACGGTCTATCCCGCCCTCGGGATCGGCGCGGGAGCGTGCGCCGAGTATGGCCTGCTGCTCGACATCAAGGATGCGGCGCATCCCACACGCATCGCCGCCGCCTCCGATTCGAATTTCTCCTACTGGCACTCGGCGACGTTCAATAACGACGGCACGAAAGTGCTGTTCACCGACGAATGGGGCGGCGGCGTCGGCCCCAAGTGCCGCAAGACCGACCGGCCCCAGTGGGGAGCGGATGCGCTGTTCACGATCGCCAACGGTGCGCTGACCTTCGCCGGGTACTACAAGCTGCCGGCGCCGCAGACCGACAAGGAAAACTGCGTCGCGCACAACGGCAACCTGATTCCCGTTCCCGGCCGCGACATCATGGTGCAGGGTTGGTATCAGGGCGGCGTCTCGGTGTTCGACTGGACCGACGCCGCGCATCCGGCGGAGATCGCCTTTTTCGATCGCGGCCCCATGGATTCGACGAAGCTGGAAATCGCCGGCTCGTGGTCGGCCTACTGGTACAACGGGCTGATCTACAGCTCGGAGATCGGCCGCGGCCTCGACGTCCTCGAGCTGCAGCCCTCGCCGCTCTTGTCGCAGAACGAGATCGACGCCGCGAAGCTGGTACGGCTCGAGTCGCAGAACGTGCAGGACCAGCAACGGATCGTCTGGCCGGCGAGCCTGGTGGTGTCGCGCGCCTACGTCGACCAGCTGGAGCGGTCGCACGGCCTCTCTGCCGCGCGACTCCAGGCGGTGCGCGGTGCGCTCAGTGCGGCCGAAGGGAAGACGGGCGCGGCGCGGAGCAGTGCGCTGAATGCACTCGCGCTGCAGCTCGACAAAGACGCCGCGACCTCATCCGACGCAGCTAAGGTCAAGACGCTGGCCACGCAGCTGCGTGACCTGGCCCGGCACTAACAAGACACTGCTCGAGTATTCGTGCCCCCTCTCCCGGAGGGAGAGGGGGACAGGGGGTGAGGACTAGTCGCTGGTCATGATGAACAGCGGCGCGCCGTCGAACTGATAGATCGGGCGAAGACGGTCGGTGTTGTAGTACTTCGAGACATCGACCGTCTTCTTCTCCGACGTGACGCTCGAGATCGGGACGCTGTCGTAGAAACCCTTGTGAATGCTGACCAGCCGGCCGTATTCCTTCCGCATGATCAGGTCGAGCGCCAGGTTGCCGAACGCCATCGGGACGATCGAGTCGAGCGCGTCGGGATCGCCGGAGCGCACCAGGTACCCGAGGCGCTGATTCACGATGTCGATCTTGCGGCCCTTGTTGTAGCGCGCCGACGCCGCCTTCAGCGCCGCGCCGACCTGGTCGCCGATGCCGCCGAGCTTGCGGTGTCCGAACATGTCGGCCTCTTCCCCCTCGAAGCTCATGCCTTCCTGGGAAGACAGGCGGGCGCCTTCGGAGACGAGCACCACGGCGTAGCGGCTGGGATTCTTGTTGCGATCCATGGTGAGCAGCTCGGCGAGGCGCTCGATGTTCACCGGGTGCTCGGGGATGACGCAGCGATCGGCGGCCCCCGCCATCGTGGGCAAGAGCGCCGTGAATCCGGCGTACCGCCCGAACACCTCGATCACCAGAAAGCGCTCGTGCGAGCCCGCCGACGTGCGCAGCCGGTGCGTCAGTTCGATGGTCCGGGTCACGCAGGTGCTGAAGCCGATACAGTAGTCGGTGCCGTAGACGTCGTTATCCATCGTCTTGGGAATCGCGACGACGTGCATACCTTCGTCGTGCAGCCGCTTCCCGTAGCTCAGCGTGTCGTCGCCGCCGATCGGGATCAGCACGTCGACCCCGAGGTGCTCGAGGTTCTTGAGGACGTCCTTCGTGATGTCGTTGACCGGCTGGTCGTAGCCGGTGACATGCGCGGGCAGGCGCTCTTTCGGCAGGTGACTCGGGCGGACGCGGGAGGTGTGGAGAAAGGTGCCGCCGGTACGCCCGATGGGACCGACGATCGCCTCGCTCAGCGGTTGGACGTGGTCGCTGTTGTCCGCCTTGTCGTCGCGCACGTAGTCGACGAGTCCGCCCCAGCCATGTCGAATCCCGACGACCTTGTAGCCGTCGCGCTCGGCGCGGATCGTGATGGCCCGGATAGCAGGGTTCAGGCCGGGGACATCCCCGCCGCCTGTCAGAATCGCGATGGTGCCCTTCCCCACGTGTCTCCTCCGTCAGGTCCGTTCGAGGCCGAAGAATCTACCGCGCAATCCTGGCTACCGTATCCCAGGTGCGCGTCGTTTGCTCCTTGCCGAACGTCTTCTCTATCAGCGTCATGAACACGGGATTTCCCGGGTTCCGGACATAGGCGGTGAAGGCTTCGCTCCCCTGGAGCGCGTAGATGCGAGCCCCGTCGCGTTCTACCGGGAGCACGACCTTCTGTGCGGGAGGCCGGCGCAGGAACGTCACGACCCGCTTCGCGCCCGGCTTGAGGCGGAAGGCGCGAAACGGGTCGGACACGAGCAACTCCTGCAACGACTCGACCGACCGCACGATCGTGAAGAACGCGTGCCCGAGGTTCTTCTCCATGGCCGTCTCGGCCTTGCGCTCGAGCGCTGCCGCGGTGGCGCTGCGAGCGGAGAACACGACGTTGCCGCTCGACAACACCGTCTGCACCTCAGTGAACCCGGCCGCCTCGAACGCCCGCTTGAGGTCAGGCATCTTGGCGTTCGTCGGCATCACGCCTCGGAGAAACGCAGCATAGCGGGGCACGGCGGGGAAAACTAACGCGCCCCTGCGTTACGGCTGGTAGGGACCTCCTGGCGGCCCCCAGTTCCATTGCGGCATCGACGCCTTGGGGTCCGGGGCGGCTCCTGGCTGCGAATTGATCACCGCCAGGCGGCTGCCCCACTCCAGGTAGCCGACCAGCGCCGACCGGAACTCGGGATCGCCCGGCAGTCCCGTCTCGTCAGCCGTTTCGAGCAGCAGCGTCATCCAGCGCTTGCGCTGGGCGTCGGTGAGATGGCGATTCAGGTGCCGGGTCATCATATGCGGATGCCCGCCGCGAGTTTCACTGTACGTCGACGGCCCGCCCAGCACCTCGGCGACGAATTGCGTGACAAAGCGCGGGTGCTCGCTGGACATCTCGGCAAACAGCGGAGCCAGGACTTCATCCTGGCGCACTCTTTCGTAAAAGCGCCGGAACGTCCGTTCCAGGGCGGGCATCCCCCCGGCCCACTCAAACAAGCTCGGAATTGGTTTCCCGCTCATCGTTTCCCTCGTAGTGGTCGTCGAGCCTCACTCGACCCGATCGACCAGGGAATCGGGGTGCTCGCCGAGGAACTCCACCCTGGGAGCTTCAGTATTCGGCGAATGCGTCATCAGGATAACAATACAACCACCGCTCCCCCGGCTCATCGGACGTGACGACGGGATGGCCGCTCGCATGCGCGTGTTTGCTGGCGTGCTGGTTGGGTGAGCTGTCGCAGCACAGCGTGATGCCGCACTCCTGGCAGGTGCGCAGGTGTACCCATCCAGAGCTGATCTTGACGCATTCGACGCACTCGCGGCGCTGGGTGTGCCGCACCTTCTTCACGGCGCGCAGGTGGGCGCAGATCTGGCTAGCGGCGGTCATCCCCGCTACTCCGCGAGCACCTGGTGAACCGCCGAGATCGCGATCGAGCCTTCTCCCACCGCCGACGCCACCCGTTTGATATTGCCAGAGCGGACATCGCCCACGGCAAAGACACCGGGGAGGCTGGTCTCGAGCAGATGCGGACCGCGGGTGCGCGACCAGCGGGCACCGGCCAGATCTTCCGGCAACAGGTCGGGTCCGGTCTTGATGAATCCCTTGTCGTCGAGCGCCACACAGCCGCCGAGCCAGGCGGTGCTGGGCACGGCTCCCGTCATGGTGAACACATGGCGGATGTCGTGCGACTCGGTCTGGCCCGTCTCCTTATCGCGCCACGCGACCCGCTCGAGATGGCCGTTCCCCTCGAGGCGCACGATCTCCGTATGGGGATGGCGCACGATCGCCGGATGGTCCTCGATGCGGCGGATCAGGTAACGCGACATCGTATCCGCCAACCCTGCTCCGCGGATCACCAGGTGCACGCGCCGGGCGGTCTGCGCGAGGAACACGGCGGCCTGACCGGCGGAATTCCCCGCCCCGACGATGGCGATATCCTCGTCGGTACAGAGCTGCGACTCCATGAACGTCGCGGCGTAGTACACTCCCGCTCCTTCGAAGCGCGCCAGACCCTCGAGCGGCAAGCGCCGGTACTCGGCGCCGGTCGCGATGATGACCGTACGGGCGGGAATGCGCTGCCCGCCGTCGATCTCGATAGTGTACGGCGTGCGCTCGCAGGCAAGTCGCGTGGCCTGCTCGGCGATCAGCATCTGCGCCCCGAACTTCTGGGCCTGGGCGCCGGCGCGCGCCGCCAGCTCCTGGCCCGTGACTCCGGTCGGGAACCCGAGATAATTCTCGATCCGCGAGCTCGAGCCGGCCTGGCCCCCCGGCGCCGTCGACTCTACCACGAGGACGTCCAATCCCTCGGACGCGGCATACACCGCCGCGGCCAGCCCTGCGGGCCCGGCGCCGATGACGACGACGTCCCGCAGCTGGGTCCGGTCGATCGCGTCATTGAAACCGAGGCAGTCGGCGATCTGCTGGTTGGTCGGATTGCGCAGCACCGCCTCGCAGCGGCAAATCACGACCGGAATGTCGGCAGGCTGAACCTGAAAACGGTCGAGCAGCTCCTGGGCGCTGGGGTCGCGATCGAGGTCGATCGTCTGATAGGGGTGGCCGTTGCGCGTGAGGAACTCCTTGACGCGCAGTGTCCCCTGGCAATGCGGCGAGCCGAGGATGACGACGTCGCTCACGCCGCGAGCGATCAGCTCCACACGCCGCAGGATGAACGCCCGCATCAGGATCTCGCTCAGCTCGCCGTCCGTCTGAATCAGCGCCAGCAGACTGTCGCGATCGACCGCCACTACCTCCCCGGAGGCGCCGACGCGGATCTCGGCGAGCCCGCGGCGACCTGACAGCATGCCCATCTCGCCGGTGAACATGCCCGGTCCGAAACTCGTGACGACCTCTTCGGCGGATGCGAATGTCCGCACCACATCGATCCGGCCCTGCATCACGACGAAGAAATGCGAGGGAGGCTTTCCCGACGGCACCAGGACCTCGCCCTGCTCGACGACGCGCCGGCGCCCGTGCGCGGCGATGCGCTCGACCTGCCCCGGCGTCAGGGTCGGGTAGAGCTGATCTGCGCGCGGTGTGAGCGCCACGGGTGGCGTGGCGACAGAACTCTCCATCTCAGGCTCCCTGCTGGTGTGCCTCGACGAACCACAGCCATTTGTCCACGCCGCGAGAGATCTCCGTGAGGATATCGGCGCTGCCGGCGTCCTGCAGATCGTTCATCTCTTCGATGCCGAGCCGCACGCTGCGGCCGAATGCGGCCAGGGCGTCGGACAACGCCGCCACATGCTCGGCTCCGGTGGCGAGCCCGATCGGATAGTCCACGAGCGTCGATCGGTCGGCGACGACCCCGACCGTCCCCTCGGCGACGCCGCCCATTTGCACGACGCGCTCGGCGATCAGGTCGCTGTATTCCTCGACATCCTCGTTGATGTCGTCGAACAGCTTGTGGAGCGCGATGAACGTCGGCCCTTTGACGTTCCAATGGGCTTGCTTGCACTGGGTTTGCAAATCGATGCTGTCGGCGAGACGCTGATTGAGCAGCCGGATCACCTCGAGCCGGGTGGCCTCCGGCAGATCGTTCTTCGTCGCGTAGACACGAGCGTTGACGGTGTCGACCATGACTCGCTCCAGGGGTTCATGGACAGCATAATGTCGCTGTCCAGCCCCTCTCGCGCTCCTACTTTAGTATCGGAATCCAGTGCTCATCGACGAGCGGCAGGTACTCGGGATGATGAGTCAGAAACGAGCGGACAAACGGGCAGATCGGTACGACGCGGAGTTGCTCGCGCCGGGCGTATTCCAGCCCGGCGCGGGTGAGGGCCTCGGAGTAGTGGTGCCCCTGGATCGCGGGCGGGACTTCGATGTGGATCAGGCGCATGCGATCGCCCGCGACCTGATAGTCCAAGTGCGCGGTTTGCCCGTTCACCACGAGCTCAAATCGCCCACTGGCGGCGTTATGGACGACCTCCGGCACCGCATCTTCCACGAAGGGGAATCCCCCTGTCCGGACTGAAGGTAGCCCGGTTCGCACGGCTGTCATGGGGCGGATCCCCAGGCTCGTATCGACCGCCGCCATCGTCGCCCATATCTTCGATCCATCATGAAACGGGACGCTGACGTGAGCCCTGCGGCGCGCTCGCCGACCATGGCGCGCCTCGTGGTGGATCTCGCCCGTCCGTATCGGGGCTGGTTCGTCATCATCCTGCTGGCCATGTTGGTCGAAGCCGCGACCGTTCTGGCAGGCCCGTGGCCGCTGAAGATGGTTATCGACTATGGAGTCGGCCATCAGCCGGTTCCCCACTGGATCGCCCAGCTGCTCGGCCCTCGGTTCGCCGCCGACGGGATCGCGCTGGCGGGGGCGGCGGCCGTTGCGCTGGTGCTGCTCGCCGTGATCGGCGGCGTCGCGTCGTACGTCGACAGTTATTTCACGGAGAGCGTGGGCCAGTGGGTGGCCAATGACCTCCGCCTGCGGCTCTACAACCACGCCGAACGCCTCTCGTTCAACTACTACGACACGCACCAGACCGGAGTGCTGCTCAGCACAATTATCGACGACGTCGCCACGGTCCAGGACTTCGTGTCCTCGGCGACGTTGAGCATCCTCGTCGATCTGCTGACGATTGTCGGCATGCTCGGCCTGATGTTCTGGCTCAACTGGGATTTCACGCTCATCGTGCTGGCCATCACCCCGTTTCTGCTGCTGTTCGTGGCGCGGTTCCGGCGCGCGATCAAGCGGGCCACCCATGAAGTGCGGCGCCGGCAAAGCGACATCGTCGACGTGCTCCAGACGGGGCTCGAGTCGGTCCGAACGGTCCAGGCCTTCGGCGCACAGGACATCGAGGCGAAGCGGCTCGGCGACGTCAGCCGCGCGACCGTGCTCGCGGCGCTCGGCGCCCGCCGCGTCAAATCCCTGCTGTCGCCGGTCGTCGCCGTCATCGTCTCGCTGTGCACGGCCCTGGTGCTGTGGCGGGGCGCCGGACTCGTCCTCGCCGGCACGATGACGATCGGCTCGCTCACCGTCTTCCTCACCTATCTCGCCAAATTCTTCAAGCCGGTGCAGGACCTGGCCAAGATGACCAACTCCGTCGCGGCGACCAACGTGGGGCTCGAGCGGATCCGGTCCATACTCGATATCGGCGTCAATGTCGGGGAGCGCTCCGACGCCCGTGAGCCCCAACCGTTCCGGGGAGCCATTGAGTTCGAGCACGTCGCCTTCTCGTACAAGCCGGAGGCCCCGGTCCTCGCGGACGTCGCCTTCTCGATCACCCAGGGTCAGTTTGTGGGGGTCGTTGGCGTGACGGGGAGCGGCAAGTCGACCATCGTGAGCCTGATTCCGCGGTTCTACGATCCGACAGGCGGTCGCATCCTGATTGACGGAATCGACATCCGCGACTACACCCTCGAGGGCATCCGACGCCAGATCGGTTTTGTGCTGCAGGACACTGTGCTGTTCCGAGGGAGCGTGCGCGACAACATCGCCTATGGGCGGCCCGACGCCACCATGGAGCAGATCCTCGCCGCGGCACGGCTCGCCAACGCGGACGAGTTCATCGTGCGCATGCCCCACGGCTACGACACCCCCGTCGGCGAGCGCGGCGTCACGCTATCGGGCGGTCAGCGCCAGCGCATCGGCATCGCGCGGGCGCTGATCCGCAACGCACCGATCCTCATTCTCGATGAGCCGACCGCGGCGCTCGACACGGAGTCGGAGAAGCTCGTGATAGAAGGTCTCGATCGTCTCATGGAGGGGCGAACGGTCATTACGATCACCCACCGGCTGAACACCATCCGCAACGCCGACCTGATCATCGTCCTGCACGAAGGGGTCGTAGCGGAGCAAGGGCGCCACGATGACCTGCTGGCCCGTGAGGGCCTCTACGCGGACTTGTACCGGACCAAGGTCGCCTCCACCCAACGGACCGGGGTCGCATCCGCATGAGCCGGTCGCTGATTGTCCTTCCGGATGACTCCGCCAAGCCGATCCTCGCGGCGATCCATGGCGCCGCCCGCACGCTGCGCGTCAAGATGTTCGTGTTCTCTGATCCGACATTGCTCAAGTCCGTCCTCGCGGCGAAGCGGCGCGGGGTCGATGTCCGCGTGATGCTCAACGCCGCCCGCCGCAGTGGTGCGCAGGACAACGAAGCGACGCGCCGCGAGCTGGAGCGGGCAGCAATCGATGTGAATGACGCCAACCCGGCCTTCGATCTGACGCACGAAAAGTCGATGGTGGTGGATGATCACACGGCGTTCGTCGCGTCGCTCAACTGGGCGACGAAGAACATGACGGAGACGAGGGACTACGCTGTGGTGTCAACGCACCGTCACGAGGTGGCTGAGATCATCGAGTGTTTCGAAACCGATTGGGATCGTGCGGCGTTCACCCCGCACGAGCGCAGCTCGCTGGTGTGGTGTCCCGGGCCCGGGCGCGAACGCATCTCCCGCTTTATCGACGAGGCCCGGCACACCCTGTTCGTCCAGAACGAGCGCTTTCAGGACACGCTGATTATCGAGCATCTGGTCCGCGCGGCTCGCCGTGGAGTGAAAGTGCACGTCATGGCGCGTCCGTCCCACACGCTCAAGCGGGAAAAACTCGTGGAGGGTGTGGGCGGCCTGCGGATCATGGACGATGTGGGGATCAAAGTGCACAAGCTCAAGCACCTCAAACTGCACGGCAAGATCCTGCTCGCGGACGGGGTCTCCGCCATTGTCGGCTCGATCAACTTCGCGGCCGGCAGCCTCGACGGCCGCCGCGAGCTCGGCATCGAGGTACGGGACGACGATGTCGTGGATCGGTTGCACAAGGTCGCCCAGCACGACTGGGAGCATTCCCACCCGCTCGATCTCTCGGACGAGGGGCTGCTCGCCGACCTAGAGGGCCGGGTCGAGGGAAGCGCCGAGGCGCTTGGCATCGACGAGCGACGTCCCGACAATCACGACCGCTAAGACGCCGTCGCCGCCGGTGTGAGGCGCAGCCGCGTTTCCAATCGGCACGAGTTACGGACTAAGTACCGCCTCAACGATCGACGCGATCGCGTCGAAGGGCGCGCGCAGCGCGCCGTCGAGGCGGTACCGCTCGGCCATGAATCCCGGTGAGTGGTAGCTCACCGATACCATTCCGTTTCCGTCCTCCCAGACCAGCACCTTGAGGGGAAGATCCAACGCCGCGAGCGGCGCGGCGAGCATCACCGCCGAGCCTTACGTGACGAGAACGATCTAGCCGAGAGCACTCGACTCGACGTGATTCGGTTCCTCAACCAGCATCTGGCCGATGCCATCGACCTGCAAACGCAGTGCAAGCAGGCTCGCTGGAATGTCAAAGGAGCCACGTTCATTGCTCTGCACAAGCTGTTGACGACATCCACTCTGATGCCCTGGAGTAAGTACTCCATGGCGTCGTGACTCGGCCCTCTATGGAGTCGCATATGGTTCAGGGGGTCACGAGTTCAAGTTCCGCTGTCCCGACTCTGGAAGATCCAATCCCGTTGCAACCTAGTGGAATCCCCGTACGTTACCGTGTCCTACTTCCACGAGGTCAACCGCGGCGGCCACTTCGCCGCGTTGCGTTTGAGTGCGCAGTCTGGTCGGTAGGAATTCACCTTCAGCTGCAGAGGGCATCCTCATGAGTGCTACTACTTCAGCAGCGAGCCCCTCCACCAGCAAGTACGGTCGCGCTTTCTGGGAAGGCTTGTGGCGCATGAGCGGCAACAACTTCGTCATTTTCGCCATCGTTGCCTACGTCCTTTACGGCCACCAGCCCCCGGTGGGCGCGTCGTCCGACGCACTGGTCGCGTTTTACACCGGCCATCATACCCGAATCCTGATCGCCGCGGTGGTCTCGGGCCTCGCGGTCCTCAATCTCATGTGGTTCGCTGCGGCGCTCAGAGTTACCCTGGCGGACGCGGGGCAGGATGGTTGGGGCGCGGCGGCGACCGCTTCCAGCGCTGCCGTCGGAGCGGTGTTCCTCCTGCTCATCGCAGTGGGCGCAGGCCTCGCGTACTCGATTGCGGGCTCGGGAAATACGGCGTTCGCCTCAGGACTGAATGACCTTTCCTGGGCCTGCTTCGTGTTGACGTCGTTTCCGCGCGCCATGTTGATCATGTCCGGATCGTTTGGGTTCTGGCGGGCCGGGCTGATCTCGAATGGGCTCTTTGCAGCGGGCGTCGCATGCGTGGTGCTCGGCGTCTTGGGCGGCACCACGTGGATGAGCGGAGGATTCTGGTCACCGGACGGCGCCTACGCCCGATACGTCTGGCCGATCATCGGACTCGTGTGGGTGCTGGTCTTCAACCGGGTCTTGAGCCGCAGCCCTGCAACCCGCGCGGCATGGTGACGCCGTCGGCCCGTGGCGCCGTTGGCGAGCTCAGGTACGCGGTATTCGTCAACGACCCTCCACCACGGACCGCTGGTACGCTCCCGAACGGAGAGCCGAAGGGGGGCTCTCCCGTCGCGAGCACGCTGATTTATGGGCGCACGGACGCGGTCCTAACGGACCCCGCCTTCACGACGGCCCAGGCGCAGGCGCTCGGCGACTGGGTCGCTGGAGAAGGCCGGCGCCTGACCGACATCTTCATTACCCACGGCCACGGCGATCACTGGTTCGCCGCAGGCCTGTTGGCTGAACGCTTTGGGGCCCGCGTCGTCGCCACCAAGGGAACGATCGGGCAAATGCCGGGCAGCATCGCCGCGCGTCCGTTGCTCTGGGACAAAGCGTACCCTGGGATGATTCCCCCGTCGCCGGTCACGGCAGTCACGGTCCCCGGCAACCACTTCACGCTCGAAGGACACGATCTCGTGATGGTCGAGGTCGGTCACAGCGACACCGACGATACCAGCGTCCTCCATGTACCGGATCTTGGACTGGTGGTCGCGGGCGACGTGATCTACAACGGCGTGCATTTGTACCTCGGGGAGAGTGTGAGTGACGAGGGCTTCGGGCCATGGCGGGACGCCATCGACAAGGTCGCGGCCCTCGAGCCGCGGCATATCGTCGCCGGTCACCAGAACAAACGGTTCGACGACGACGCCGAGCGAACGATCGCGGAGACGCGGGGCTACCTCGACGACGCCGACGAGCTCTTGCGAACTGAGAACACCGCCCTCGGTTTTTTCAACGCCAAAATCGCCCGCTACCCACACCACCTGGGCAGGACGGTGCTGTGGACCAGCGCCAGCGTGCTGTACGGCGTGCGCGAACACCCCGGCGAGGACGTCGGCAAGATTCGCCTTGCCGCCTGGTCGTGAACACCGAGGACAGCGAAGGGAAGGAAGGATTTCTCACGTGAGAGGATGTCACGACATGACCAACAGACCCGATCTCGATCGCCGCCGCTTCCTGGGTTTGACAGCGGCAACTGTTGTCGCTGGCCCGCTCGGATTTCTCGATTTCTCAAAAGGAGTCGACGCCATGACCAAGTCGCTCACCGACGCCGCGCCGCCGAAGGGCAGTCAGACGGACATTCGTCCCTTCCATTTCGCGGCTTCGGACGCCGACCTGGCGGACCTGCGCCGGCGCCTCGTCGCGACGAAGTGGCCCGAGAAAGAATGGGTCCCGGATTCGACACAAGGCGTGCCCATCAGGACCATGCAGAATCTCGCGAAGTATTGGGGCAGTGACTACGACTGGAAGAAGTGCGAAGCGAGGCTCGCCGCCCTGCCGCAATTCATCACTGAAATCGACGGGCTCGACATTCACTTTATTCACGTGAAATCGAAGCATGAGAACGCCTTGCCCGTCATCATCACGCACGGCTGGCCCGGCTCGATCATCGAGCAGCTGAAGGTCATCGAGCCGCTCACCAATCCGACGGCCCACGGTGGCAGCGCCGCGGATGCGTTCCATGTCGTGATCCCGTCTCTGCCAGGCTACGGCTTCTCCGGCAAGCCCACGGCAGCCGGCTGGCACCCGGCTCGCATCGCAAAGGCCTGGGCCGCGCTCATGCAGCGGCTTGGCTACACGCATTATGTCGCGCAAGGGGGAGACTGGGGGAACGCGGTCTCCGAGGTGATGGCGCTGCAGCAACCGCAGGGCCTGCTCGGCATCTCGACGAACATGGCCGCGACTGTGCCGCCTGAGATCGCGAAGGCGCTGGGCAGCGGCCAAATGCCAGCGACGCTGTCGGCCGACGAGCGGCGCGCGTGGGACCAGCTCGCCTTCTTCTATAAGAAAGGGCTCGGCTACGCGCTGGAGATGTCGTGGCGTCCGCAGACGCTGTACGCCTTGGCCGATTCACCGGTGGGCCTCGCGGCCTGGATGATCGATCACGACGCGGCCAGCCAGGAGCTCATTGTGCGCGTCTTCGATGGAGGCGCTGAGGGGCTGTCGCGCGACGATATCCTCGACAACGTCACGCTCTATTGGTTGACCAACACCGCCGTCTCGTCGGCACGCCTGTATTGGGATACGACACAGGCCTCTACGGGAGGTGGCTTTTTCGACATCCGTGGCATTCAGATCCCAGTCGCCGTGATGGCCTTCCCAGACGAGATCTATCAGGCTCCGGAGAGCTGGGCCCGGCGCGCCTATCCCAAGCTGCTGCGCTACAACCGTCTTCCCAAGGGCGGACACTTCGCGGCGTGGGAGCAGCCGGAGACGTTCGTGTCGGAGCTCCGCGCCGACTTCAAATCGCTCAGGAGCGCGTGATGCCAACGACCCCAAGAATCTTCATGGGTGCCGCGATCGCGATTGCGGTCGCGCTCAAGGCGCCCGGTGCCTCAGCGCAGCACGCCAAAAGTAGAACCGCGGCGCCGAAGCCGACGATCGTCCTCGTCCACGGAGCCTTCGCCGATGGCTCGAGCTGGTCAAAAGTCATCCCGCTACTGCAACGGGACGGCTATACCGTCATCGCCGTGCAGAACCCGCTCACGTCGCTGGCCGCCGACATCGAAACGACGAAGCGAGTCATCGACGCCCAGACCGGGCCGGTGGTGGTCGTCGGCCATTCCTACGGCGGGGCGGTGATCACCTCCGCCGCTGCCGGCAACGCCAACGTCAAAGCGCTCGTCTACCTTGCCGCGTTCGCCCCCGACTCGGGCGAGCCGATCGGGGCTTTCGGGCAGCAGTATCCCACCGCGCTCGGCGCGGCACTCAAGCCCGATGCGGCAGGCTTTCTTTCCATCGATGCCGCGAAGTTCCACGAGCTCTTCGCCGCTGATCTCCCGGTAGCGGAGACCCGTGTCGCGGCGGCCGTGCAGAAGCCGATCATCGGCAGTGCCTTCGGCGCGTCAGTGGACCATGTGGCGTGGAAGACCATCCCCTCGTGGTACCTGGTGTCGCAGGACGACAAAGCCCTCAATCCCAACCTCGAGCGGTTCTACGCTAAGCGCATGGGGGCGAAGACGTCGGAGATCAAGGCGAGTCACGTAGCGTTTCTCTCGCACCCACTCGTCGTGACGCGACTGATCGAGCAAGCGGCGGGTGCCGCGGGGCACTAGCGTGGCCGGAGCAGTCGACCTGGATCGTCGCCGCTTTCTCGAGAGGACGGCGGCGGCCGTTGCCGGAGTGGAGCTCGCCATGGTGGGTTCGACGAAGTCTTTGGTGCACGGACTCGGAGCAGTGGCGGACGGGCCGTTGTCGGGGCTGCGCAACGCGACCACGTGGCTCAATTCGCCACCCCTGACGGCGGCCGGATTGCAGGGAAAAGTCGTTCTGGTCGACTTCTGGACCTACACCTGCATCAACTGGCTGCGGACCCTTCCGTACGTGCGCGCGTGGGCGGAGAAATACCGCGATCACGGTCTGGTCGTCATTGGCGTGCACACGCCGGAGTTCGAGTTCGAGCACGACCTCGACAACGTGCGTCGCATGGTTAAAGCACAGCGGGTGGACTACCCCGTCGCGGTCGACAACGACTACGCGATCTGGCGCGGGTTCGACAATCAGTACTGGCCGGCGCTCTACTTCGTCGACGGACACGGCGCCGTGCGCCATGGCCAGTTCGGCGAGGGCTCCTACGACATGGCCGAGATGACGATTCAGCGGCTGCT
>DATFSB010000142.1:0-3532 GCA_035262825.1 Gemmatimonadales bacterium
CCTGTCCCTGCGGCAGCGGCAAGAAGTTCAAGAAGTGTCACGGAGCCGCTGCCTAACGGGCCCTCGCCTGGCGGCGACACCGCCGCGTTCCGCACCGTGTAGCGTGGATTCGGTACTCCGTCACGGACATCTCCTGACTACGTTGCCCGGCCATGGTCATGGTCGATGCGCAACAGCCGGCAGCCGATCGCCCGCGCGAGCGCCTCTGGCGTCTCGGGGTGCAGGCGCTCACCGCGCAGGAGCTCGTCGCGCTGCTGCTCGGTACCGGGTGCGCCGGGCGCGGTGCCCTCGAGGTCGCCGCCGAGCTGCTCGCTCGTGTGGAGGGGTCGCTCTGCCGGCTGGCGGGCCGCCCACCAGTCGAGGTAGCCCGCACCCCGGGGGTCGGACGGGCCAAGGCCGCGCGTCTCGCCGCCGCGCTCGAGCTGGGACGGCGCCTCGAAGCCGAAGCGAGCCCGCCGCCCGAGCGCATCCGTGGACCGGGCGACGTTCACCGGCTCTGTTCCCCACGGCTGCGCGACCTCGCCGTCGAAGAATTCCACGTCCTGGCGCTCGGGACCCAGAGCCAGCTCCTCGCCGATCTCCTGATCACGCGCGGTTTGCTCAACAGCTCCCTGGTGCACCCGCGCGAAGTGTTTCGGGCGGCCATCGCCGAGGCGGCGGCGGGCATCATCGTGGTGCACAACCACCCCTCGGGCGATCCCACGCCTTCGGCGGATGACCGGGCGGTCACGCGCCAGCTGGTGGACGCGGGCCGGCTGCTCGACCTGCCGGTCTATGACCACGTGATCGTCGGCGGTGACCGCTACATCAGTTTTTCCGAGGCGGGCTTGCTGTAGGGACGGGGCCTCGCCATCCTCCACGGGTGACGACCACCGCTCCCTCGCTCGCACCCGAGCTGGCGAAAGCCGTTGCGCCGCTGCGCGAGCGCCTCGACCTCGATCTGCTCGCCCGGGCCTACCGGACGAGCGCGCGGGCGCATTCCGGCCAGAAGCGCAAGTCGGGGGACGACTTTCTGTCCCACAGCGTCGCGGTGGCGACGATTCTCGCCGAGCAGCAGATGGACTCGACGACGATCGCGGCGGCGCTGTTGCACGACGTGGTCGAGGACTCCGACGTCTCGCTCGACCAGATCCGCAGCGACTTCGGCTCGGAAGTCGCCGACCTGGTCGACGGCCTCACCAAGCTGTCGGGGTTGACGTTCCGCTCCGCCGAGGAGGCCGCGGCGGAGAACTACCGCAAGCTGCTGCTGTCTATCGCCAAGGACGCGCGCGTCATCATCATCAAGCTCGCCGACCGGCTCCACAACATGCGCACGCTGGAGCACCTGTCGGAGGAGCAGCAGCGCCGCATCGCGCAGGAGACGCAGGAGATCTACGCGCCGCTGGCGCACCGCTTCGGGATGGCGGGCATCAAGGCCGAGCTCGAGGACCTGGCGTTCAAGTTCCTCGATCCCGACGAATTCCGAGTCCTGATGAAGAAGATCCGCGCGCGGCGCGCCGAACGGGATCAGACGATCGAGCGGCTGCGCGTGCCGCTCACGGAGGAGCTGAAGCAGGCCGGCATCGCCGAATTCGAGATCACCGGACGTCCCAAGAACCTCTGGTCCATCCACAAGAAGATGAAGCGGCGCGAGAAGCCGTTCGAGGAGATCTACGACCTGCTCGCGGTGCGGGTGCTCGTGGACTCGGTCGCCGATTGTTATCACGCCCTCGGCATCATCCACCACCAGTGGACGCCGCTGCAGGAGCGGATCAAAGACTACATCGCGAGTCCCAAATCGAACGGCTACCAGTCGCTCCACACGACGGTGTTCGGGCCGGGCGGTCAGCTGTACGAGATTCAGATCCGCACCCGCGATATGCACCGCACCGCCGAGTACGGCATCGCCGCGCACTGGCTCTTCAAGGAAGGCAAGGCTCCCGACGAGCTCGACCGGCATCTCGCCTGGTTCCGGCAGCTGCTCGAGCTGCAACAGGACGCGCACTCCCCCGAGGAGTTCCTCGAGTTCCTGAAAGTCGATCTGTATCAGGACGAGATCTTCGTGTTCACCCCGCGCGGCGACGTGAAGCGGCTGCCCAAGGAGGCGACGCCGATCGATTTCGCCTTCGCGGTGCACACCGAAGTCGGCTACCGCTGCAACGGCGCCCGCGTCAACGGCCGCATCGCGCCGCTGCATCGCCCCCTCAAGAACGGTGATACCGTGGAAGTGCTCACGTCGCCGCAGGCGCGCCCCTCGCGCGACTGGCTGGCGCACGTCCACACCGGCCGGGCGCGGCACAAGATCCGGCAATGGATCCGCCAGGAAGAGCACACCAAGAGCCTCGTGCTGGGGCAGGAGATTCTCGATCGCGAGATCCGGCGCCGCCGCCTGGCCGCTCCCGACGAGGAGCAGCTGGCGCGCGCCGCGGCGACGCTGTCGCTCGGCTCGGCGGAGCAGCTCGTGGCCGTGCTCGGCCGCGGCGACGTCGCCCTCGGACTCGTCATGCGCGCGCTGTTCCCCGACCTGCCGAGCGAGGAGCTGCAGGCGCCGAAACCGACGGCCTTCGGCCGCGTCATCCAGCGGCTGCGGTTGGGGCGGGGCATCCGCATTCAGGGCGTGGACGGGCTGATGGTGCGCTACGCGCAGTGCTGCCAGCCGGTACCCGGCGACCCCGTCGTGGGCTACGTGACGCAGGGCCGCGGGATCTCGATCCACCGCAGCGATTGCCCCAACCTCCTGCCGCTGTCGGCCGAAGCGGAGCGGCGCGTCGAGATCGACTGGCAGGAGTCGGAAGGGGAGACGTTCGTCGTGCGGCTCGTCGTGGCCGGCGAAGACCGGCGCGGGCTGTACGCCGACATCTGCGAGGCGGTGAGCCAGACGGGGACCAGCCTGCGGCACGCCGAGCTGTCGTCGCGCGACGGCGTGGTGTTCGGGCATCTGCTGGTCGAGGTCGAGAACCAGACGCATCTCAACAAGGTGTTGCGCGCGGTGCGCCGCGTGAAAGGCGTCACGGAGATCGCCCGGCGCGATGTCGGCGCCGCCCCCACGGCGCCGTCCGTCTGATTATTTTGGCGCCATGCCGTTCGAGCTCGTTTCACCGTTTGCCCCGGCCGGGGACCAGCCGCACGCCATCGCCGCGCTGACGGCGGCGCTGCAGCACGGCGACCGCTACCAGACGCTGCTCGGGGTCACCGGGTCGGGGAAGACGATGACGATGGCGCACGTGATCGCCGCCAACCAGCGGCCCACCCTCGTGCTGTCGCACAACAAGACCCTGGCGGCGCAGCTGTATGGCGAGCTGAAGGCGCTGTTCCCGCGCAACGCCGTCGAATTCTTCATTTCGTACTACGACTATTACCAGCCGGAAGCCTACGTTCCGCAGACCGACACCTATATCGCCAAGGATTCGTCGATCAACGACGACATCGACGCGCTGCGCCTGCGCGCCACGTCGAGCCTGATGGAGCGGGACGACGTCATCATCGTGTCGAGCGTATCCGCGATCTACGGCCTCGGCGACCCGGAAGCCTACAAGCGGTTGCTGATGACCGT
>DATFSB010000143.1:0-8432 GCA_035262825.1 Gemmatimonadales bacterium
CGGGTGCGGCGCGCCAGCACGCCGAGGTACAACGTCTCGAGGTTGGCGAAGGCGTCGTAGGGTCCCTCGATCAACAGCACCGTCTCCCACGGCGCGATCTGGTCGCCGTCGTACAGCGCGTGCACCGCGAGCTCGCTCCACGACTCGGCGCACTGCTTGAGGATGGCGATCGCCTCGTCCGAGCCGCCGAGATAGGCGTGCGCCTTGCCGAACACCTGCATCGTCACGCGCGGGCGGTGATGGTCTTTGAGCAGCACATCGCGGGCGCGCACGAAGTACTTGTCCGAGTAGTAACCCTCGCGCATCCGGGCCACGGGGAGGTTGAAGATCGCCGGATCGAGGCGGGGCTTCCGGGACATCGGTCGACTCACGGCAGCTCTTCGGTGACGGAGTAGCGCAGGGCGCGGCGCTGCATCCAGCGCACCGCGAACGCATCGGCGAGCGAGCGGAACACGCGGTTCCACATACCGTACTTCGTGCGTCCGGAGCGACGCGGCCGGTGGTGCACCGGCACCTCGGCGACGGAGCCGCCCTGCATTTTGACGAGCGTGGGGAGAAAGCGGTGCATGCCGTTGAACAGCGGCAGCGCCCGTAGCGCCGGCGCGTGGAACGCCTTGAGCGAGCAGCCGGTGTCGCGGATGGTCTCGCGGTTCAACCGGTTGCGGATCGCGTTGGCGATGCGGCTCTGGACGAGTTTCCAGCGCGAGTCGCGCCGGTCGACGCGGTACCCGGCGACGGCGGTGGCGCCGCTCGTCGCGAGCGCATCCACGAGGCCCGGGATATCGGCGGGATCGTTCTGGCCGTCGGCGTCGAGCGTCACGATCACCGGCGCGCGCGCCGCCTGGAATCCCGCCGCGAACGCCGCGGTCTGCCCCGCGTTGGCGGCGAACGAGACGATGTGCAGCGTCGGGTGAGCGCGCTTCAGCTCCTTCAACGTCTCGAGCGACCCGTCGGTCGAGCCGTCGTTGACGGCGACGATTTCGAAGCGCCGGCCGCGGAGGGCCTGCTCGATCTCGCCGATCAGCGGCGCCAGGTTGTCGCGTTCGTTGTACACGGGGATCACGAGCGACAGGTCAACCGCGTCCGGCATGCGACAGCTCGGGGGCGTTGGGGTAGGCCTCGCGCATCCGGGCGAGGAGCGCATCCGCTCTGGCGTCGTCGTGCTGCAGCGTGCGATAGATCTCCGCGAGCCGAATGCTCAGCAGCACCGCCTGGTGGGGATCGAGCGCGCCCCCCGCGAGCATCCGCTCGTAGCGAGTTTGCTGATCGGCGATCGACTCGGGCGCTCCCAGCTGATCTGCATGGAAGAGCTCGGGCGCGTCGGGGTATTTGGCCCGCAGTCGGTCCAGCAGCGCAGCGGACTTCCCCGCGTCGAGCTGATGGGTGCGATAGATCTCGGCGAGGCGGATGCCGACGAGAATCTCGCGGTGCCGCTCGAGCGGCGCCGCCAGCATGCGCTCGAAGCGACTGGTCTGCGCGTCGATCGTGTCCTGCGGGACCGGCAGCGCCACGTTGCCGGTGAACTGGTTTCCGATAAAGCGCCCCAAGTCGGTCACGGTGTCGACGATCGTCGTGAGGAAGCTGTACACCCCCCACATCACGCCGGCGAATCCGACGAGCGTCCAGTCGATCGAGCCACTCGACAACCAGGTCAGCCCGGCCAGCACCCAGGCCGCCACCGTGACCCCGCCGAGGATGCGGCGCAGGGCGACCCGTGGATCCTCCGGGCCCTGACGATTGACGCCGATCACGGCGGGAACGTAGGCCGGTGGTCTGCCTTTCACAAGTTGACAGTCCCGGAGGCGGGAGCTAGAAACAGGCGTGCCATCCGACATGTCGCGCCGCGAATTCCTGACGTCCGCCGCCGCCGGCATGGCCGCCGCCCGCGCTCTCGGGATCGAGCATCCGCTGCACCCGCTCCGGCCGCTGCCGCGGCGGGCCTGGGCCGCCACGCCGGTCGTAATCTCATCCGCCAATTCCCTGCGTCCCGTGCAAGGGGCCTACGAGCTGCTGGTCGGCGGGGCCGATCCGCTCGACGCCATCGTCGAAGGCGTCAAGATCCAGGAGCTCGATCCCAGCGACACGTCCGTCGGCTACGGCGGGCTGCCCAATGCCGACGGCGTCGTCCAGCTCGACGCGTCGTGCATGCACGGACCGATGAAGCGGGCCGGCGCGGTGGGGGCGCTCGAGGGCATCAAGACGGCATCGGAAGTCGTCAAGCTCATCCTCAAGTACACGCCGCATATCCTGCTCGTCGGCGCGGGGGCAAAGCGGTTCGCGCTGTCGTACGGCTTCAGGGAAGAGGACCTGCTCACCGACGCGTCGCGCCAGGCCTGGCTCGAGTGGCGCGCCAACCTGAGCCCGAACGACAACTATCTCGATGTGCCGGCGCACACGCCGATGGTCGTGCACCCGCCCACCGGCACGATCAATTGCGACGCGGTGACTCCGGGCGGCGACATCGCGTCGATCACCACCACCGCCGGCCTCGCGTTCAAGGTTCCCGGCCGCGTGGGGGACAGCGCCGTCGTCGGCGCCGGGCAGTACTGCGACAACGACGTTGGCGCCGCCGGCTCCACCGGGCTCGGCGAGGCCAACATCATGATCGCCGGCGGATTCCTGACCGTGGAAGCGATGCGCCGCGGCATGAAGCCCGCCGATGCCTGCCTCGAGACGTTGAAGCGTGCCGTGCACCTGACGCCGCCGCGGCTGTTGTCCCCGGAGGGGCGCCCGCGGTACCAGCTCGATTTCTACGCCGTCAATAAACGGGGCGAGTTCGGCGCCGCGGCGCTGTACCACAGTCGCTTCGCCGTCCACGACGGCACGACGGCGCGCTTCGTCGACACCGCCGCGCTCTACGACATGGAGCAGCCCGCCTGAGCGTGCGCCGCACCGCCGCCGTCCTCTTCCTCTCTCTCGTCGGGGCGGCGAACCTCCGGGCCCAGCAGCCCGAGCCGAAACCGTATTGGGACTACACCTACACCCCCTACGGCTATTACAGCTCGATCGACGGCTGGTGGCTCGCCGGTTACGCCCGCGTCTACAGCCCGATCGGATTCCGCGTCCGCCCCGAGCCGAACCGCGCCGCCGTCACCCTCACCGGTGGCGCCAGCACGCAGGGGAGCTACCTGGTGGAGCTGGACGCGCAGGCCCCCGCCCTGTGGGAAGGATGGCGCGTCGCCGTCACCGTCGACGCGCTGCGCGCCAACCGGCTCGGCTACTTCGGAGTCGGCAACGACACCCGCTTCGATACCGACAGCAACACGCCGTTCACTCCGTACTTCTACCGGGTGAGCCGCACCTCGGACCTCGCGCGGCTGACGTTGCAGCGGCGCCTCGTGGGACCGTTGCGCCTGCTCGTCGGAGGCTCGCTCGAGCACACCACGTTTCGCATTCTCCCCGGTGACGGTCTGTACGCGCGCGACCGTGCCGCCGGCATCGCCGACTCGACGCCGTGGAACGATGCCGCGCTGCGCGCCGGTCTCGTCGCCGATACACGCGACAACGAGATCGACCCGCACACCGGGGTGCTCGCAGAAGCGCTCGTCGCCACGGCACAGCATTACAACCGCACCACGTTCGGATTGCAGGCGTACGTGCATCCGACGGAGCGCATCATGCTGGCGGGACGGGTGCTGGGCGAGCGGATGAGCGGGGCCCCCAGCATCTCCGTGATGCAGGTGATCGAGTCCTCGGGACGGCCGTATGTCGGTGTAGGCGGGTACCGCAGCCTGCGGGGCTACTACGACTCGCGCTTCATCGGGCCGGGCAAGCTGCTCGGCGGGGTCGAGGTGCGCTACGCGCTGCTCTATGCGCCGACGATCCTCGAGGTGAAGCTGGTCGGGTTCTACGACACCGGGCGCGTGTTCGGCTCGGGCAGCGCGTTCCAGCTCACAACGCGCGACCTGCACTCGAGTGCCGGTGGGGAGCTGATGATCCGCTTCGGCCGCAACGGCGTCCTGGTGGCCGGCGCGGGATTCGGGTCAGACGGACATCAGTTCTTGTTTGGGAGTGCGTGGAGCTACTGAAGACTACGTCATGGGTAATGGGTTGTGGGTCAACCCGCCATGACCGGCAGTGACACATTACCCACGACCAACGACGCCTTTTTATCCAGAAGTTCCAACACCTCCCGCAACACCGACTCTCCCTTGTCCCGCGCGTACCAGCGGCGGATCTGCGGGTAGGGCGGCTTCGCCCCGGTCGCCGCGCGCTCGCGCAGCACCCATTCCTGCAGCGCCCGGGGCCGCGGGCCCCAGTAGCCCAGCTCGGCGAAGCGCCGATTCAGGACGATGACGATGGGAATCGCGCGCGCGCCGTCGGTGAGGTAGCGGTCCATCACCACCGGGTGGTCGTCGCGGCGCAGCACCCGCACTTCGATGCTGCGCGCCAGCGTGGCGAGTTTGGCGAGATACGGGATCGTGCTCGAGCCATCGCCGCACCAGTCTTCCGCCAGGACGAGAAAGTTGAACTTCTGACCGGTGGCGCGGACGGCCGTGATCGCCCACTCGGGAACGTTCGCGATACGCGCCGTCGCTTTCCACAGCTCCCGGTTGGCGAGCGCGTCGCGGACGAACTCGTGGTAGGGGATCGCTTTGGACCAGAGCGCACGGAAGTCGAGGGGCATGGAAGCACTCTGGGACGGCACAGCAAAAGGGAGTTGTAAGTTCGAATGAAGATCGGCTCAGAATAATGGCGTTCTGAGTAATGAGTGCTTGGTAACGGCGATCTGCGGCTACACACTACCCATGACTCATAACGCCTCTCAGACTTCTCGAATCTCCACCCCCCGCCGCCGCAGCTCGGAGACGTACTCCGCAAACGGCACTGCCTCATCGGGCGTCTGCACGCCGCGCGCCGTGAGACGGCCGTCCGCCTGCATCAGGCCGGTGATCGAGAGCGAATACCCGGTGGTGCGCATCATGGCGCTGATGCCTCGCGCTTCGTCGTAGTAGTCGAGCAGCTCCCACGACGCGCGTGTGCCGTTGCTGCCGGTGACATCCACCCGCAGCGCGACGAGGTCGCGCCCCGAGGGCTTGGTGAGCTTGGGCGACACTGCCGCGATGAACGCATCGCGCGGCACGATCTCCTTCCCTTTCACCTTCAGCGGTGTGAGATCGAGCAGGCCGAGCTCCCGGATAGGCCGCATGATCGCCATGTGCCCGGGATAGCGCAGTGTCTTGTATTCCATGGTACGCACGCGGCCTTCGTAGGCCCACGGCAAGGTGGAGATGCCGCCGCCGGTGTGGAATGCCTCGAGCGTCCCGACTGGCGGGGGAAACCCCACGGTCTCGAGCTCCGAGAGCGCGTCGACACGGGCCGGCTTGCCGTCGCGCAGCACCCACGACGGCGTCGTGTAGTAGTCGAGCGCTCCTTCGAGCGAGTAGACGATCTGATAATTGAGCGGTGGCTCGGGGTGCTGTGGCAGTCCTCCGACGAAGATCTTCACGCTGTCGGCGGCGCCGACGCGGCGGATTCCTTCAGCGGCCAGAATGTTGACCATGCCCGGCGCGAGGCCGCAGTCCGGGATCACCGACACGTTCCGGGCCCGTGCCTCCGCGTCGAGCTTCTTCTGATTGAAGACGATCTCGGTATTGCCGCCGAGGTCGGCGTAGTGCAGTCCCCCCGCCACTGCCGCACGCGTCACGTCGAGGTTGAAGTAGTAGGGCAGCGCGTTGAGTACCGCAACATGGTCCGCGAGCAGTGCGACCAACGCCTGCGGATCCTGCACGTCGAGCTTCGCGAGGGTGAGCTTCTTCCCGACGAACGGCTTTACGAATCCGGCTGCGCGCTCGGGTTGGATGTCGGCCAGCGTAACGTGGCTGACCCCCTCCTGCTGCACCAGATCGAAGGCACACGCGGACCCCTGCAGGCCCGCGCCGAGCACCAGCATGCGCATACGGCGGAAATCTCCAGACGGAGGTTACAGACCGGGTCGAAGCGCGCGAAAGGTAATTAGATTCGCCCCCCTGTGAAGCAGGCCGATCTCACGCGGGAACGGCTGCTGCGTGCAGGCCTTGAGCTGTTCACCGCGCAGGGTTACCGCGCCACGACCACCAGCGACATCGCTCGCCACGCCGGCGTCGCCGAGGGAGCGCTGTATCGGCATTTCCCCGGGAAGCAGGCGTTGCTGAACGAGGTGTATTGCGGCGCGGCGGCGTGGGCGGCCGAGCGGGTGCGCGAGGCGGACGCGGCGGCGGAATCGCTGCCCCACAAGCTCGCCCATCTCGCGGCGGCGCTGGTGCGGGGTGCCGGGCGCGAGCAAGCGACGGTCCGCCTCTTCTTCTTTCAAGATCACACCACACTGCTGGACGAGCGCGCGCGGGCCACGGCACGCGAGTTTCGTGGCCGGCTCGAAGGACTCGTGGCGCAGGGCAAGGCCGATGGCCTGGTCCGCAGTGGCGGCGTAGACGCCCTCGCCGCTGCCTGGCTCGGCGTGGTGCGCGTCGCCATGGAGCGCATCGTGACGCGGGAGTGGGGGACGAACAGCGGCGGGGTGACGGTGTGTCGAGAAGCTGCCTGGGCCGCGATCGCGCAGCCGCCCTAGAGGAGACCTGCGCGAATTGTTTCAGACGCCGGGAGCGGGGGGCTAGGATGCGGGGACGCGACGCAGTTCGAGCAGCGCCAGCTCCGGCGGCACGAACACGCGAATCGGCACTCCCACCACGCCGATCCCGCGGCTGACGTACAGCTGGCTCACGCCCGACACGAAGTGCCCCTCGACGTACTTCGTGATCATCTGGCCCGCCGACCACCCGATCAACGGTATCGCGATCTGCCCCCCGTGAATGTGTCCGGATAAGGTGAGCGGCACGCCGCGCAGGCGGGCGGTGTCGAACGCGCCGGGCCGGTGCGCCAGCAGAATAGTGAAAGCGCCGCCCGGAACTCCCTCGAGCACGCGGTCGATGGCGAGCGTCTGCGGGTCGTCGTACACCCAGTTGTCCGGGTCGTCGATCCCGGCGACGGCGAGCGTCGACCCGTTGCGCTCGATGACGTGCGTGTTGCCGCGCACGACGATCTGGCCCGCGTCGCGCACGCCGGTGATCACTTTCGTCGCTCCCGTATAGAGGTCGTGATTACCGAGGCAGGTGACGACGCCGAGCGGAGCGTGGAGGTCGCGGAAGGCACGGACGTACTCCGGGATGTAGCGCGGCGAGAAGTCGATCATGTCGCCGGTCTGGAGGATGAGTTCGGCGCGCTGCGCGTTGGCGCGCGCCACAACCTCCTGCATCTGGTCACGCTCCATGAACTGGCCGGCGTGGACATCGGAGACGTGCAGGATCGTGAGCCCGTCGAACGCCGGCGGAAGATCTGGAAACGTGAGTACGCGTCGCGTCACGCCGGGGATGCGCCGGGCGCTCGCGACTCCGTACCCGGTCAACGTGAGGCCGGCCGCGGCGTAAGCGTACGTGGCGCGGGCGAGGAACCGGCGGCGGGAGAGCCGCGGACCGGGCTCGCTGGGAGACTCCGTCCCGCGCAGTTTGCGCACTGTCCACACCACTGCCTTGCCGCCGATGTAGACGCTCACCGCGGCGCCGAACAACCAGCCGAGCAGCTGCCAGGCGAGCCAGGGCGCCATCATCGGCACACCGCCGCCCGCCCACACGCTGCCGAACAGCACGCGACGCGCGACGAATATCCAGGGAAAGTCGAACACCGCGAAGACGAGCGACAACCCCAGCCGCACGAGCCGCGTGTGGGTGATCGACTGGGGATCGGGGAGCCGCACCCAGAGGTAGCGGAACAGCAGCACCTGGGGCGATACCAGAATGACCAAATAGATTACGGCCATGCCGTCACCGCTGCGCCTTTCGCTCCTGGGCCTCGCCTGCGGTGCGCCGCTCCTGGCGCAGCAGATCACGCCGGTGGAACGCGCCCGCATCGCCGCCGCCGTCTGGGCGGAGGCGCGCTATAACGATCCCGCCTGGGACCGGATCCGGGCGGACTGGGACTCCGGATTCGCCGACCTGTTAGTCGCCGCCAACGGGCGCGAGCCTCCGCTCGCCTATTTCCGCCGCCTGCAACGCATGGTCGCCCTGCTCGACGACGGCCAGGCGATGATCGTGCCCCCGCCGGCAATCGCCGGGCGATGGGGCCGACCCCCCGTCGTGTTGCGCAGCGTGGAACGGCGCCCGTTCGTCGTCGACTTCGCCGACAACGACGAGCTGCGCGTGGCGCGTCCGCAGCGTAACACCGAGATCATCGCGGTCCAGGGCATTCCGTCGGAGCGCTGGATCCGCGATTCGGTGCTCCCTCAGATCCCCGCCGCGACCGACGCCGCCCGGTGGGAGCTCGCCGTCGCGCGCATGCTCGACGGAGAGAAAGGTACCGCCCTGCACCTGCTGCTCCGCCTTCCCGGCGGCGAGCAGCGCGGCGCCAGCGTGACGCGCAGCGTGTCGCTGCTCGACCGCTGGCCGCTCTCCCCCGCACCG
>DATFSB010000144.1:0-2894 GCA_035262825.1 Gemmatimonadales bacterium
TCGTCCCCGGCGGCATCGAGCCGCACGCGCACATCAACATCCCCGTGCCGGAGATGTGGGCGGGAAAGCCCGACGTCATGACCCAGCCCCCCGAGGCGGCCACCCGCGCCGCCGCCTTCGGCGGCGTTACGACGGTTATCGACTTCGCCGGCGATCTCGACCGGACACCCTCGGCCAACGCCCCGCGCGTGCCCATCGCCGAGCACGTCGAGCGGCGGCGCGCCGTCTTCCGGGGCCACTCCTACACTGACTTCGCGTTCCACTACATCCTGGCGGGCGAGGTCGGACCGCAGACGATTGGCGAGATTGGCGAAGCCATCCAGTCCGGCGTCGCAAGTTTCAAGATCTTCACGACCTTCCGCCCGATCCGCGTGCCGTACGGCCACCTGTGGAGCATCTTCGCGGAGGTGGCGAAGCATGGCGGCATCATGGCCGTGCACGCGGAGGAGGATGACGTCGTGACGTACATGACCGAGAAGCTCAAGCGCGAGGGCCGGGCGCAGGGCTACAACCTCCACCTCGTGCACAACAACATCTCCGAGGACTTGGCGTTCCGGCACATCATCCGTCTCGCCCAGCACACGGGGACGGCCGTCTACTTCGTGCACACGACGGCCAAGGAGGGCGTCGCGGCGGTCGCCGAGGCGCGGCGCCTGGGCCAGCCCGTCTACGCCGAGGCCCTGCACAACTATCTGCACTTCACGTGCGACGACTACCGGAAGCCCGGCGGCACCGCGATCCACACCTATCCAGCCATCAAGTTCGCGGACGATCGCGACGCGCTGATCGCCGGTCTGCTCGACGGGAGGCTGGCGACGACCGCGACCGACGAGTACACCGTGCACAAGGCGTACAAGCTGGCCGGCAGCACGATCGAGACCGTGTGCGGCGGGCACAACGGGATCGAGACGCGGATGCCTGTGGCGTTCACGAAGTTCGTCGCCGAGCGGAACATGCCGCTGACGCGGTTCGTGGACATCACCTCCGCCAACGCTGCGCGCATCCTGGGTCTCTATCCGCAGAAGGGCGCTATTCAGCCGGGCAGCGACGCGGACCTCGTGCTGATCGATCCCGCTGTCAGGAAGACGATCGCGCTGGCGGACCTGCACGCCGACGCGGACTACAGCATCTGGGAAGGCTTCGCCTGTCAGGGCTACCCGATGATGACGATCCTGCGCGGTAAGGTCATCGTGGAGCACGGCAAGCTGGTGGGCAGCTCGTCACACGGCCGCTGGGTGGAGCGCCGGGTCTCGGGCGACGTCCTGGGCCGCCCGGCGGTGTGAACCATGGGGGAGGGTCGTCGAGGTCCGTCCTCTCACGTATGACCCAGCGCGTGCTGCTCTGAGCCTTATCAACCAGCTGTTGGGTGCAGCACCGGCGTGAAGCCGTTGGCGAGCGCCCTCACCGACGTCGGTGGCGTGAGCACCTCCACGACGTCGGTCATGGTCCGCGCCTCGGGTCTCGTCCAGCCGCCGAAGGAGAACGCGAGCATGCGGTCGGCGAGCACGAGTCGCGCTTGGCCATCTGCGCCGATGATCACGGTGCCATCGGGCAGGGACTCGAGGTCGGCTCGCCAGGTCTGGCGGTCGCGACCGCGGTCGATGCCGCTCCCGCGCCGCAGGCGTTCGGTCGTGAGCCGTCGATCGAGCTCGACGGCACGCAGCGCTGGATCGACGGCGTCGCGATACGAGCGATACATCTCACGCCGGCACGTCGCACAGGGGCGGTGTCCGGCGGCCAGGGCGACAGCGTCGTCGAGGAAGAAGATCGGCGTCCAGCGGTTGGGCCGGGCCAGCGCCACCCGCCAGTCGCGAAACTCGGTCAAGCAGGTGATCCACAGCGTCGAGCTGCGATGGTGGCGCACGACCTGCTCGTGCTCGTCGACGATGCAGCCGCGGTTGCCAGTGAACAGGCCGCGGGCGCTCACCGCGTGCAGGTCCCCCCACGGATCCACCCGGTTGCGGCGGGGCATCACATCATTATGTCAGCCCGCGACTTCAGTGCATCTCGCCGTCGTCACCATCGCCAGACGCGTTGATACTATAAGCAATGCAGGCGCAGCACCCGTGCGGCGTTGCGCGTCTCCGTCCGCCGTTGCCATCTAACACCCTCGGCGAGCGCGCCTGCGTTTTGCTCACTCGCCAGCAGAAAGTCGGGTCGTCGCCCCGCCGAGCTACGCGGCCTTATTCTTTTGAACCGCGGTCGCCGCTTTTCGGATCACATCCAGCACGAAGTCAGGCTGGGACAACATCGGCACGTGGCTGCTGTCGGTCTCGAAGATCGTTGCTCCCATACGCTTTGCGACGAAACGCTCCAACTCGGGCTGGATAGTCCGGTCCTTCGTTGCCACGATGTACCAACTCGGCTTCGACCTCCAAGCAGTACCTTCTACCTTCTGATTGAACAAATCTGCTACGGGTGCGGCATGAGTGGCCCAGATCAGCTTCTGCTCTTCATCGGGGAGATCGCCTGCAAAGGACGAGACGCCGTCACTTTTCAGCCAAACGCGCCCGTCTGCAACCTCGATATGGGAAAAAATCTCGGTTGCCGGAAACTTCTCTTGCAGACTTTGTGTTGTCTCGTCCGCATCCGGGGCAAACGCCGCGACGTAGACAAGCGCTGCAACTCGAGGGTCAGTGCCGGCCGCCGTGATGACCGAGCCACCATAGGAATGACCGACTAAGATCGCGGGGCTGCTTACACGGCCCAAGGTTCTCTTCACGCAATCGACATCGCCGGCGTGTGAATCGAGTCCGTGCTGAGAAGCGATCACTTCAAATCCTTCGTTCTGGAGAGCCGGGATCAGTTTGCTGAAGCATGAGCCGTCGGCCCATAGACCGTGAACAAAAACGATGCTGGGTTTGCGCTGCAAGGACATAGAAACCCTCCTGAGT
>DATFSB010000145.1:0-3378 GCA_035262825.1 Gemmatimonadales bacterium
GCCGCTCGGTCAGCCCGTGCCACCCGCCGACGTCCTTCAATCCCAGGAGCACGAGCGGCAGAAATCCCATCACGATCAGGAAGAACTGCAGCACTTCGTTGTAGATCGCGGAGGTGAGACCGCCCAGGAAGATGTACGCCAACACGATCACACCCGACAACAGCACGCTGGTATGGAAGTTCCACCCCAGCACGAGCTCGAGCAGCTTGGCGAGCGCGTACATCGAGATGCCCGACGAGAACGTCGTCATGATGGCGAACGTGATCGCGTTGAAGCCGCGCGTCTTTTCGTCGAAGCGCAACTTCAGGTATTCGGGGACGGAGCGGGCGCGCGAGCCGTAGTAGAACGGCATCATGAAGACGCCGACGAACACCATGGCCGGGATGGCGCCGACCCAGTAAAAGTGCGACGTCATCATCCCGTACTTCGCGCCCGAGGCGCCCATCCCGATCACTTCCTGGGCGCCCAGATTCGCCGAGATGAAGGCGAGTCCGGCGATCCACGCGGGAATCGACCGGCCTGAGAGGAAGAAGTCCTCGCTGCTCTTCACGAAGCGCCGCAGCCCCCAGCCGATGCCGAGGACGAAGGCGAAGTAGATGAGGAGCAGGGTGTAGTCGATGGCGCCGAGGTGGATGCGTTCCATGGTTACCCAGGAGATACGCCGAATGTGAAAATCGTGCGAGAGCGGTACCCTGCGCCCGGCCGCAGGATCACTGAGGGAAAGCTCGGATGGTTCACGGCGTCGGGAAAATGCTGCGTTTCGAGACAGAATGCCGAACCGTCGCCGGTGTAGAGCTGCATCCCGGGTTCGGTGGTGAGGACGTCGAGGGTCCGGCCGGTGGTCGGTTCCTCGACTCGCGCGGCCTTGATCAGCCCGCGTTTGCGACGGTTCAGGACGTAATTGATGTCATAGGCGGTATCCGGGGCCCGGGCCCCGATCGCCATCGACGAGCGAAAGTCATACGGCGTTCCCCGAACCGGCGCGATCTCCCCCGTCGGCAGCAGGTCGTCGTTCAGGACGGTGTAGCCGTTGGCATTGATATGCAGCCGGTGTCCCAGCACATCTCCCGCGCCGCGGCCGCGCAGGTTGAAATAGGCGTGCTGCGTGAGGTTCACCGGCGTCGCCTTGTCGGTCGTCGCGTGGTAATCGACGATCAGCTCGCTCTTCTCGGTGAGAGTGTACGTGACCTTCGCCTGCAGCGTCCCCGGGTACCCTTCCTCACCGTCGGGGCTCGTGTACTCGAACACGACTCCTGATGTCGCGCTGCCTTGGAACGGGGTCGCTCGCCACTGCGCGCGTTGGAATCCGGAAAATCCGCCGTGCAGGTGGTGGCGGTCGCCGATGTTGGCGCTGAGGGTATAGGTGGCGCCGTCGAGAGTGAAGCGGGCGTTAGAGATACGGTTGGCACAGCGGCCGCAGACGGCACCCAGGGGGCGGGGGTCGCGAACGAACTCCTCTTCGGTGTCATAGCCCAGGACGACGTCGGCGGGTCGACCTTGGCGATCGGGGACAAGGAGCGACATGAGTGCGGCGCCGCGGGGGATGGCGCGCACGGTCACGCCACGAGTGTTCGAGAAGGTGAGGGGGGGCACGCGTGCAATCTTACCTTCCCCCTTACTTCCTATCAAAAGGGAGGAGTGAGGTGAATCTCATGGCTTCCTGGTCGAGGGCTTGGTTCTCGCTGGCACCGGCCTTGCTGTGGAAAACCTCAGCCCCATGTCTTCCCGTTCGCGCTCGCGAGAATCGATCATCAGCCGCCTGGCCGGCGCGGTCCCGCCGCTCCAGGCGCGCTGGGCGGCGTATCGGACGAGCGTCAACTATGAGACCGATGGTCCCGAGTTCCACATTGTGCTGCTGTCGGAGCAGATCGCCCGGATGGCGACGCAGGGCGAATGGGCCGCGCTGGGGGAATTCTTCGAGGCTCTGGAGGTGTACGCCTCGCGGCGCCGGCTCCACGTCGCTCGCTCGGTTGCGGGAGGGTTGCTGATCGATCTCATCGACAGCCTGGAGCTCGCCGACGCCGACCTGCGACCGTTCTTCGACCATCTCGGGCCGAGCTCCCGCGGAGCCTGGCGCGAGGCGTATCGCGACGGGCATCGGGGAGAGGAGTGGGACGGTTAGGGCTTGGGGCGCTCTACCCGCGGCACCTGAATCTCCATCCGGCTCTGCCGCGACAACGCCGTATCCGCCCCGATTTCCGGGCCATACACGCGGCGCAGCGCCGTCAGGTATTGGTCCTGCAGGCCGGCCAACGTGCGCTGCTCCTCCTGTACGGCGCGACGGAAATCCGGTGACGTGAGAAAGTTGTAGAGCACCGCCGCCTCGATCTGCGCATCGAGCAGAAATGCGTGATGCCCGATCTCGGCGAAAGTGTCGTCGCGCATGCCGTACGTGTGATTGGAAAACGTCGAGCTCTTCACCGTAATCCCGATCCCCGGGATCTCGCGGCTCACAAACCCCGTTTCCTCGTATCCCGATGGGCGCCCTTTCTCCTCCGTGATCCCCGGCGCGCCGAGCTTCTTCGCGTACGCAAACCAGAGCTCCGAAAGCATGGCGGTGGTGATGCCGTCACGATATTCGCCGTAGCGCGTGATCTGCACGTCGGTGCCGGTCTGGAGCGCGGCCCCCTTCGCGGCGTCGTCCATCATGTGTGAGATGTGCTCGAGGTAGACCTCGTCGGGGAAGCGAATGAAGTAGTCGACGACGGTGTGGTCGGGGACGACGTTGGGCGCGATGCCGCCCTCGGGGATCACGCCCTGCACGCGATGGTCAGGGCGCCACGTAGACCGCAGGTGGTCGACCGCCGAGTAGAACTGCACCGCTGCCTCGAGGGCGTTGCGCCCATTCCACGCCGTGAGCTGGTGCGCGGGACGGCCGGTAAAGGTGTACTTCACGGCGTCGATATTGAGGCAGCACACGCCGAACCCGGGCCGGTCGCGCTGCGTCTCGACCACCGAATGGCTGCGCACCAGGATATCGGCGCCCTTGAATACCCCCGCCTTCCACATGATGTACTTCGCTGGCGGGTCGACCTCCTCGGCCGGCGTTCCATAGACGACGACGCGCCCGGGGACCCGGGCGCTCCCCATGTACTCGACCAGGGCCCTGGCCGCGGCGAACGACACGGGACTCTGTGCATTGTGCTGGTCGCCATGGAAGTCGCCCTGCGTGCCGCGCAGCGCGTCGTACTCCGCGATGAGCCCGAGCGTCGGGCCGCTCGAACCGGCGGGCGATGTCCATGTGGCGACGAACGCCGTCGGCAAACCCGCCGATCCCGTGTCGACGGTGAACCCGTAGCCGCGCAGCACGGCGGTCAGCGTGTCGAACGCCAGGAATTCGTGCCAGCCGACCTCGGGGTGATGGCCGATCCAGTCGGA
>DATFSB010000146.1:0-8378 GCA_035262825.1 Gemmatimonadales bacterium
CTTCGTGTACCCGTTACTCGCCGGCGCCGTAGGGTTGGTCGTTGCGCTCACGGCCTGGTCCGCCGATCACCGCGGTAGACACATCTACGCGCTCTCGCTGCCGATTCCCCGCTGGAACTTCGTGCTGCTGCGGTTCGGCGCGGGGGCGGTCCTGTTGGCGCTCCCGGTCGTCGGTCTGTGGCTCGGCGCGCTGGTGGCGAGCGCGACGACGGTATTGCCCGCGAGCCTCCATGCCTATCCAACGATTCTCGCGCTGCGGTTCGGCCTCGCGGCGTTCGTCGCGTACGCGTTGTTCTTCGCGGTGTCGGCCGGCAGTAATCGTACCGCTGGCCTCGTCCTGGGATCGATCGCCGGGCTCGTCGTCCTGCAGATTCTGCTGAATACGCTCGAGCTCGATGTGGATATCCTCAGCCCGATCACCGCGGGCCTGATGCTGTGGCCGGGACCGTTCGAGGTATTTACAGGTCGCTGGATGTTGTTCGATGTGTAGGCGATTCGTCCCGCTGCTCGCTCTGGTCATCATGGTGATTGCCCGGGCCGCGCCGGGCCAATCGACGGCGGCATACCTAGAGCACTATCAGCGCCTGCGACAGGCCAGCGCGCAGCTCGATGCGCATTTTGAGTCGGCGAACAGGGTGCGCATCGTGGCCGGTTCCGTCGATACGTCTCGTGCGGGAGCCCTGGTTGTCTATGCCACCCCCGAGTTCCGTGCCCGCGCTCATATCGCGACCGATAGCGCATGGCTCTTGTTGACGCGAATCTTTGGCGGAAAAGCCACTCTGGCCGGTGGCAATCCGCTGCTGCTCGAATCCAGCGAACGGCACGATAGCGCCTCGCTCGAGGGCGTCGTCAACGGCTCCCTCGTTGAGCTCCCAGCCGGCACGCCCGTCGCGCAGGTTACTCACGGTCTGGTCAACGTGATCGGGCCGGTCATCTACACCCACGCCGATGTCGAGCTCACGCGCTGGCTTCCCTGGATCTACGGCGACACGATCATCCGGCTCAACCTGGGGTCCCTCTATGAGGAGCTCGCGACATCACCGTGGAGCGCGAGCCGGGGATGCTTCGGCGCGAACCTCCTCGCCTGTCGGCGTGCACTCGGCATTACACCAGACGATCCGGCCACCGACTGGTACGACGCCACCGACCGCCGCAACTACGTCGCCCACATGCTCGTGCCACCCACAACGGCAACACGCGATTGCATCCGGGATGGGGACGACCAGGCCTGCATCGCCAGCATGAACCGGGCACCGGGAGGCGCTCCAGAGCCGCCGCTCGGAGCTCAAGCACGTCAGCTGCTCGTCGCGCTCGCGATCAATGCCGGCGGTGCTGAAGCCTATGACCGCTTGATCGATCACGCCGGAGAGCCAATGGAAGCCCGGATCAGCGCCGCGGCGGGTATGCCGATCGACACCCTCGTGCATCGCTGGCGAGCCAGGATTCTCACGGTGCATCCGAAAACGGTCGCGGCCGACGCACGTGCCGCCTGGGCCGCGGTTGTCTGGGGAGTCCTTCTCATGGTGGTCGCGCTCCGGAGCTCGCGGTGGCGTTGACGGTCAAGCGGTGGCTACTGTGGGGCGGCGTGGGATGCCTGGCGCTGACGGTCGGATTCTGGCCCGGGGGCGGATCGGATTCTTCCCTCACATGGTATGGATTCGGGGCCGCTGGAAAGAATGCCCGCCACTGGATGTTGAACGAGGTGGCCAGTCGATATGCCGTCCTCCGGATCCGCGACAGCGTCCTGAGTCACGCGGGTCGAAGCGACAGCTCTCGGGTCCTCAGCGTACCGACGCTTGCCCTCGTCGGCCAGCCGGCAGCGCGACTGGCCAGCGCGATCGATACGTTGAGCCGGCTCCTTGCCCCGGCGGCGAACGGTGTCCATTCGACCGTGGTCGCGATACCCACCCGATCGCGCCGGCTGCCCGATGGGGAGGCGGTCCTGATGAACTGGTCCTGGTACGCGTTGCCGGCCGCCACCGACCACCATCTGTGCGTCGTCGTGCCGCAGGAAGGGACCTTGGGAGAGCTGCGCACGCTGGCGGAAGACTCGCTGCATACGACCGTGGAAGAGGTCGCGGCGAAGCTGCTCACCATCCTCGGACCGTGTGCGTTCTACACCGAGTTCGGTGAGCCCAGTCCCCAGATCGAAGCCTGGCTGCGCAACAGAGCGTACAACGCGGTGACAGATGCCGATTGGCTCTTCCCGGTTTCTGCCCGAGTTGACAGCTCAACCGAGGATTGGAGCGACGCGCTCTCCTACAACATCGGCGCTCGGGCGTGTGCCCATCGACAACTGGACGTGTGCCGCGAGGGGCTGCTGAAGATCAGGCCATTACCGGGGTACATGAACTCAGCCATCGCCCGAAGAGTGAGCCTGTTGGATCCCAGCCATCTCTACCTGGGCGACCTCGTGCGGCAACAGGGGCGCGTTCGCTTCGAGCATTTCTGGACCTCCCAGCGCGACCCAGAAGGGGCTTTTCAGGAAGCGTTCGGAGTGCCGATCGCGGAATGGACCAGCGCATGGCTCTTGAGTCGTGCCGAGCGGCCTCTGCACTTCGGAGCCGGGATTGCCGGGGGCGCGGTCGCATGGGCGCTCGGACTCGTGGTGGGGTTCGCGTTGCTGACGGTGCCCATCGCGGCGCGCCGCCAGGTCGGCTAGTCCAGTCTTCGCTGCGCTTCCGCTAAGGCAGCTCCCAGCTCCCCGGACGCGGTTCCGCCGCCGAGCGAGGCCGACCGATCCAGCTCGGCACGAATCCGCGCCGCAAGCGATAGCGTCGCGCTCAGCTCGTCCGCCAGGTGCTGGCGGTCCTCTTCCAGCCGTTGCAGCGCAGCGAGGCGCCCCTCGAGCACGACGATCCGCTGCTCGCGTCCCGGGGACGTCGGCTCCGTACGCGTTTCCGCCAGTCGCCGAGCGATCGTCTCCGGCCCGGGCTCGATCTGTCGCTCGATGGTGTGGAGCCGCCGGCCAATGTCGACAATGTGAACCAGCAGCGCATCCGTCGTCGAAAGCGCGTCACGAAATCGCTCGCGTTCGGCACGCGGCAACCGTTGAATGACCGCCAACATCGCGGCGCGATCGCCCCGCGCCCGGTGGATCGGCTCGCGGTGCGGTCCGAGCTCCAGAGAATCGAGTGGCACCGGCGAAGCCGCTCGGGGCGCTGCGCTCCGGGACGAGAGTACGTTTCGCCAGGTGAATCCCGCGGTCCAGAGCCGGCCATACTCCGCCGCGACCACGAACCCGCCGATCAGGAACGCGAGCGGGCCCAACAGCACGTGGTGGGTCAACACGTCCGCGACCACGAGCGTCACGAGCGCGCTGGCACACCCTGCGAGCACGTAGCGGAACCGCCGCACCGGCGTGAGCTCGCCCCGGCTCGCACGCAGGCTTTGCGAAACGCGGGTGTCTGCTGCGGGAGCTGCACCGACTGCTTCCAAGGCGTCCGCCAGGTCCGCGGCCGACGCCCAGCGCTCGTGCGGCGACTTCGCCAGACAACGCATGACGGCGGCGGCGAGGGCCGGCGGGCAATCGGGGCGCGCCCGCGCTATCGGCGGGACATCCGCAGTGAGGTGCTGCACCAGAACGGCGGCCAGTGTCGGGCCGTTGAACGGCACTGCGCCGGTGAGCAGTTGAAAGCCCACGACTCCCAGAGAGTAGATGTCCGCCCGAGGGTCGAGCGCGGCTTCCCCGCTCGCCTGCTCCGGACTCATGTAATGCGGCGTCCCGATGACGGCCCCCGTCTCGGTCAGCCCAGGGCGACCTCCGGACAAGGCCTTGGCGATCCCGAAATCCGTCAGGATGACGCGCGCCTCAGAACCATCCAGCAGGATGTTGTCGGGTTTGATGTCGCGGTGGACGATGCCGGCGCGGTGCGCGGCCGCGAGTCCATGAGCAGCTTCGCGCAGAATCCGCCGCGCCTCGTCAGTCGGCACACGCGGCTCGCGCGCCAGACGGTCCGCAAGGCTTCCGCCGTCCACCAGCGGCATAATGAAGAAGGTCAGGCCATCCGATTCGCCAACACCGTAAATCGGAATGATGTGTGGATGACGCAGCGCCGCCACGGCCTCCGCTTCGCGGCGAAACCGTTCGGCGGCTGAGGTATCCTCGCCCAGATCCTCCCGCAGGACCTTGACCGCCACGCGCCGTTTGAGACGGCTATCGGTCGCCTCATAGACCAACGCGTAGCCGCCCTGGCCCAACCGAACTCCCAGCTCGTAGCCGTCACCGAGGCCCCGTTGCAGGGCCTCACGTAGACGAGCGTCGCGCAGACCGGGACCCATCAGGAAATCATGGAATGCGCGAGACGAACACGTGAGCACACCCGGGAGAGGAGGTCTGGAATTCTACTGCGCCGCTAAGGCTTTGGTGGGTCACACGGAGCTGTCCAAGCTCGTCAGACCGGGACGGATATCCGAGAACGAGAGCGGAGCCTACCTTGTGACGCGGGACCACCAGGGGGAGGGGCATGGGTCGGATCGCGTCGTGCTGCGGCGTTCTTCTCGTCTTGCTCTTCCATCGCGCCCTGGCCCAGCGGCCCGCCGACTCGGGGTTCGTCCAGGACTCCGCTCCCCGCGTTTTCTTCGATTGCCCCGGGTACGCGCCGGGATGCGACTTTGACTTCCTGCGCACCGAAATCACCTGGGTCAACTGGGTGCGCGACCGCGAGGCTGCGGACGTGCACGCGCTGATCTCCACGCAGCGCACCGGCGGGGGCGGCACCGAATACACCCTGTCGTTGATCGGACTGCGCCGGTTTGCGGGCAAATCAGATACCCTGCGGTACTACTCCACGGGCACCAGTACCGCCGATGAGACCCGTCGCGGGCTCGCCCGCCGTCTCGAGTTGGCGCTCGCGAGCTACGTCGCCACAACGCCACTCGCCGCCCACTTGACCCTCACTTACGAGTCCCCGACCGCCTCGGGGCCCGCCGCGGCTCACGATCCCTGGGACGCCTGGGTCTTTACCCTCAACGGAGGCGGGTTTCTCCAAGGGCAGCAATCGAATCACTCCACACAGCTGAATGTGTCGTTCGGCGCGAATCGCACGACACCACAATGGAAGCACGACTTCTCGGTGTCCGAGAACTACAACCAGGATGTCTTCAATGACGTGCCCGTGTTCGATACGCTTGGGAACCAGGTCGGCACCGAGACGGTGCACAGCATCTCACGCTCGTACGGGGGCAATCTGCTGGTCGTGAAGAGCCTCGGGCCGAACTGGTCGGTTGGTACCACAGGGAACGTCAATCACTCGACGTTTGGAAACATCGAGCTCGGGCTCTCGCTCGGCCTGGCACTCGAATACGACATCTTCCCGTATGACCAATCGACACGCCGGGAATTCACGCTGCAATACAGCATCGCGCCTCAGTACTCCCGCTACATCGATACGACGATCTTCGGGAAGACGCACGAGACATTGGGGCGACAGAGCCTCGGCGCGGCCCTGTCCGTGACACAGCCCTGGGGCTCGGCGAGCGTGTCGCTCACCGCGTCAGAGTACCTCCAGGACGTCAAGCAAAACCATGTCGTCCTGTTCGGCAGCATCAACTTGCGGCTATTCAAGGGACTGTCGCTCAACGTGTCGGGCGATGTCGCGCGGATCCACGATCAGCGCGCCCTGTCCGAAGTGGGTGCGACACCGGACGAGATCCTGCTGCGCCGCCGCGAGCTGGCGACGTCGTACAGTTACTTCACCTTTATCGGGATCACCTACCGATTCGGCTCGACGCTCAACAACACCGTCAATCCGCGCTTTCCGTCCGCGGGAGGCTTCACCATCAGCTTCTGAGGTGGATTCATAACGCGGCTTTCGTGAGATCGAGCTGCTCCGGCTCACCGGGGTAGCGCAGCCTCCCGTCCACCAACACGTGAGCCATTGGCGAGAGCCGGTGCACGTCCGCCCGGCCGGCGCTCAGGATATGGCGTACTTCGTGACCGCGCGCCGCCAGGGCATCGGCGATGAGCTGGCGGTGGCAGCGCCACGGCACGGCCTCGGCGCACATCACCGCAATCGCGGACTGCGCGGCAAGCGCGATCACCCGTTCCAAGGCAGCTTGAAAAGGCCCGGAGTCCATGTGGTCGGCATATCCGCGAAAGCTCAACGACCGCCATGCGGTGTTCGGCGAATCAGGCCGCGGCTGGCGCCGCCCTCCCATATCGACTTCGTGCGTATACCCGATTCCTGCTCCCCGCAGCGCCTGCTCGAGTGTTGCGCGAGCGTATTGCGGGTGGCGACGCGATGCCGGGTAGCGCCTCACATCCACCACGCCTCGGATGCCATGCGACTCGAGGAGCTGAAGGAATTCCGAGAATTCCCGTGTGGAGTGTCCGATCGTGTGGACCACACGAGGAAGCTATCGCCGGCTGCCTCGACAAGTGCGTGAACCTGTTCTAGGATCAAGGGACGGGGATATTGCAGGCAGCCGAGGATATCCAACATCAGGAGTTTTCCAATGACGGAGAAAGACCAATTACTCAACACGATGGAGCGGGAGCTACCCAAAACGCTGAACGTGCTGCGAGCCTTTCCCCCGACCAAGGGCGAACTGCGCCCCCACGAGCGCTGTCGCACCGCGAAAGACCTAGCCTGGACATTCGTCGCGGAAGGCGTGTTCGCCGACGGCGCCCTGGCAGGGTCGATCGACCTCAGCCAGCCGACGCCCCCCGCGCCGGCGACCATGAGCGAAGTCATCACGGCGTATGAGCAGAAGCAGCGGTCCCTGATGGACAGGATCCGCAAAACGCCGGACGCCGACCTGAATAAGCCGATGAAAGTCCCCACTGGACCGAACCAGATGGCCGACGTGCGGCGCATGGACCTCCTGTGGACGACGGTGATGGACACCGTGCACCATCGTGGTCAGTTCTCGGTGTACCTGCGCATGGCAGGCGGCAAGGTGCCGTCGATTTACGGGCCGACGGCGGATGAACCTTGGAACTGACTCTGCGCCATAGCCTTCAGCTGTCAGCCTTCAGCTAGATCTCGCCGAACCGGATATAGCTGACCGCTGACAGCTGAAAGCGCAGTTTCCGCGCAAAAGGCGGATAGAACACCCTCGCCAGCCCCGCTAAGTTCTCAGTTGTGATCCGCACCGCACCGATTGCGACACTCGACGCCACTCGCCAGTGGCGGATCGTGCTCGCCCGCGACCACCGCTACGACGGCGACTTCGTCTATGCGGTGCGCTCGACGGGGATCTACTGCCGCCCTTCTTGCCCCAGCCGTCGCCCCCGGCGCACCGTGGTGCGGTTCTTCCCCATCCCCGAGGCCGCCGAGGCGGCGGGGTTCCGCGCCTGCCGCCGCTGTCACCCGGGGCGGCTCCAGCCTCACGACCCGGCGGTTGCGCTGGTGCGCGAGGTGTGTCGGGCGATCGACGCACAGCCTGATGGCCCAGCCGACCTCACGAACCTCGGTCGCCGGGTGGGACGCTCGCCGCATCAGCTGTTGCGTGCGTTCCGGCGCGTCCTGGGAGTGAGCCCCCGGGAGTACCGCGATGCCAAACGCGTCAGCCGACTCAAGTCCTCTCTGAAGGAGATGCCACACGTGAGTCCCGCGATCTACGAAGCCGGATTCGGCTCCTCGAGCCGTGTCTACGAGCGCGCCGCCGCAGCGCTCGGCATGACCCCCGCCACCTACGCCCGCGGCGGACGCGGCGCAGCGATTCGCTACAGCGTCGTCGCCTCGCCGCTCGGCACGCTGCTCGTCGCCGCCACCGAGCGCGGCATCTGCAAGATCGCGCTGGGCGACTCCGCCACCGCGCTCGAGCGCGATCTGCGCCGCGAATTCCCGGCAGCCCACATCACCCGCGACAGCGGCCGACTCGCCAGCTGGGTCGAGACAATTCTGGCTCACCTCTCGGGGCACGAGCCCCACCTCGACTTGCCGCTCGACATCCGGGCCACGGCGTTTCAGCAAAAGGTCTGGAGTGCCCTGCGGAAGATTCCGTATGGATCGACTCGGTCGTATCAGGCCGTCGCGCGCGAGATCGGCAGCCCGAGCGCGACGCGCGCGGTGGCGAGGGCGTGCGCCACGAATCCGGTGGCCCTGGTCATCCCCTGTCATCGAGTAGTGAGAGAAGATGGGAATGTGGGCGGATACCGCTGGGGAGCGGATCGCAAACAACAACTGCTCGAGCGGGAACGAGAAGCTTAGGTACTGGGTAGACCCGAGCCGCCGAGTGGGGGCGAGGAGTAAGGTGTAGGGGTTTGTCCTCTCGCCTGGCTCCTCAAATCCACTCAGCGGCTCGGCGGCTCGGCGTCTGCCCGGGCGTCGCAGCGGCTTGGCGTCTCCCTCCTCGTCTCTGCGTCGGGTTACTGAGACTTCCGAACTACTCTCCAGCGCCCCTGCTGAACATCGTTCGCATTTTCATGGCGA
>DATFSB010000147.1:0-4089 GCA_035262825.1 Gemmatimonadales bacterium
CCAGCCGGCCGGGACCGGGGCAGGTGGGCATCCGCACGCGCCGCGACGACGGGACGCTGCGCGTCGAGGTGTGGGATGACGGACCGGGGCTGGACGAGGATGCGGCGCGTGCCCCGGGTCGCGGGATCGGGCTCGCGAATACCCGCGCCCGGCTCTTGCAGCTGTACGGGCCCGCCCACCGGCTCGAGCTGGTCGACGGCGCGCCGCGCGGCCTCGTGGTGCGGTTGTCGCTTCCCTTTCACCTGCCCCGGGTGGCGTAGTGATTCGCGTCCTCGTGGTCGAGGACGAGCCGCTGGCGGTGCGCCGGTTGCGGCGCCTCTTGAAAGACGAGCGCGACGTGAAGGTGGTCGGCGCCTGCGGCGACGTGCCGGCGGCGCGGCGAGAGATCGCGGCGCTGGGTCCCGATCTGCTACTGCTCGACGTCCAGCTCTCGGGCGCCGACGGGCTCGCGCTGCTCGACGGTCTGCCCGCTGCCCGTCGGCCGGCCGTGATCTTCGTGACGGCCTACGAGCGTTACGCCGTCCCCGCCTTCGATCACCAGGCCGTCGATTACCTCCTCAAGCCGATCGACCCCGAGCGCTTCCGCCTGGCGATCGCCCGCGCACGCCGCCAGCTGGAGCGGCGCGACACCGCCGCCGCGCCCGGGGCGCCGCTGTCACGGCTCCTGGTGCGCGAACGAGGCCGGGCGTTCTTCGTACGCGTCGCTGAGGTGGACTGGTTCGAGGCGCAGGGGAACTACGTGCGGGTCCACGTCGGCCGCGCGAGCCACCGGCTGCGCACGTCGATCGGCGCGCTTGAGCCGCAGCTCGACCCGCGGCAGTTTCGCCGCATCAACCGCTCGCAGATCGTCGCCCTCGACCGGGTGCGCGAGCTGCAGCCGTGGTTTCACGGGGATGGTGTCGTGATTCTGACGAGCGACGTGAGGCTGCGGTTGAGCAGGCGATATCGGGATCGGGTGTATGAGGATCGCGGCTGAGAGCCGCGACTCGGCTTGCTGTCACTGAGAGTGACAATGAGGTCGCCATAGGCGACAGACAGCCGAGCCGCGGCTCTTAGCCGCGAGTCCCGTTCGCGACTCCGAAAATCCCATTCATACCAGAAGTAGTTCCGCCTTTCTGCCTAGCGTTGAGATTGCCTGTACCCACTCGCCAGGATCTCCGATGTCGCTCTGGGCCACCAAGTCCATCGCCACGCTGCGCGCCGAAGCCGAGGCCGCCGAGGGAACGACGCTGAAGCGGGCGCTCGGGCCGTTCAACCTCGTCACGCTGGGAATCGGGGCCGTCATCGGCGCCGGCATCTTCGTGTTGACGGGCCAGGCCGCGGCGCTTTACGCCGGGCCGGCCGTCCCGATCTCGATGGCGATCGTCGGCGTCGCCTGTGCATTCGCCGGACTGTGTTACGCCGAGATGGCGAGCACGGTGCCCGTCGCGGGAAGCGCCTACACCTACGTGTACGCCACGCTGGGCGAGTTCCTCGCCTGGATCGTCGGCTGGGACCTGATACTCGAGTACGCCGCGGGCGCCGCGGGCGTCAGCGTGGGATGGTCGGCGAATCTCGTGGCGCTGCTCGGGCTGTTCGGCCTTCATCTGCCGGGCGCGCTGGCGGCGTCACCGACGGCATGGTGCACCGCCGCGCAGGTGGGCACGATGGCGGCGCCGCAATGCGCGCACGCGGGACTGAACTTCACCGGCGCCGTCATCAACCTGCCGGCGGTGTGTATCGTGGCCCTGATGTCCACCGTGCTGGTGATCGGGATCCGCGAATCGGCGCGCTTCACCAACGCCATCGTCGTGCTCAAGGTGGCGATCGTGCTGCTCGTGGCGGTCGTGGGACTGTCGCACATCACACCGGCCAACTGGAAGCCGTTCATCGCCCCCAACGCGGGGGAGTGGGGCACCTACGGGTGGTCGGGGGTGCTGCGCGGCGCGGGGCTCGTGTTCTTCGCCTACATCGGGTTCGACGCCGTGTCCACGACGGCGCAGGAGGCGAAGAACCCGCAGCGCGACATGCCGATCGGGATCCTCGGCTCGCTCGTGATCTGCACGCTGCTGTACATGCTGATGTCGGCGGTGCTCACCGGCATGGTCTCCTACAAGGATCTGAACCTGCCGGCGCCGACGGCGTATGCGATGCAGCAGGTCGGCGCGCCGTGGGTGATCCAGGTCGTGATCGACGTCGGCGTGGTTCTGGGGCTCGCCTCGGTCATCCTCGTGATGCTGCTCGGTCAATCGCGGGTGTTCTTCTCGATGTCGCGTGACGGCCTGCTGGGCCGCTGGGCCGGGAAGGTCCATCCCACGCTGCGCACGCCCTACCTGTCGACGATCTATACCGGAATCGCCGTTGCCCTCGCCGCCGGCTTTCTGCCGCTGCAGCTGCTCGGCCAGCTCGTCAACATCGGCACCCTGCTGGCGTTCGTGCTCGTGTGCGGCGGAGTGCTCGTGCTGCGCCGCACCCGCCCCGACCTCGAGCGGCCCTTCAAGACGCCGCTCGTGCCGTTCGTCCCCGTCATGGGGATCCTCACCTGCTTCGGGCTGATGCTCACCCTGCCCGCGGATACCTGGATCCGGCTCGTCGTCTGGCTGCTGATCGGGTTCACGATTTACTTCGGGTACTCGAGAAAGCATTCAGTACTGAGAACGAAAGGCGTCTAGAAGAAAAGACGTCGACGCATTTATCTTCTTGAATGGTTCCCATTCCCCCCGAACGCGTCACCGCTGCCAAACAGATCGCCGCGATACTGAAGCCGGGCCAGCGCGCGGCGCTGACGACCCACGTCAACGCCGACGGCGACGGCGTGGGCAGCGAAATCGCGTTGTGGCATCTGCTGCACGCGCGCGGTCTGCAGCCGGTGATCGCCAACGCGACCGGGATCCCCGAGCGGTTCGACTTCCTCGTTCCGGACGGCGCCGACCAAAGCGACCGCGCGGGGAAGGAGATCGCGCGCTCCGACATCATCGTCGTGCTCGACATCTCCGATCTCGGCCGCATCGGCGATCTCGCCGGCGCCGTCCGCGACCGGCGCGTCCCGGTGATCTGCATCGATCATCATGTGAGCCAGGGCACGCTGCCCGAAGGCCCGCGGCTGGTCGCGCCCGAGGCGACGGCCACCGCGGAGCTGGTGTTCGACCTCGCGATGGCGCTGGAATGGGACCTGACGGCGGACGCCGCCCGCGCGTTGTACGTCGGCTTGCTCACCGATACCGGCGGGTTCCGCTTCTCGAACACGACCGCCCGCGCGCTGCGCGTGGCCGCGGCGCTGCTGGAGCGCGGCGTCGATCCGGAGTCGATTTACGAGTCGGTCTACGCGAGCGCCCCCGAGGGCCGCGTCCGGCTGCTCGGCGACGTATTGCAGACGCTCGTCGTCGAGCCGATCGGACTCGCCTGGGTGACCGTCCCGCCGGGGGCGCTCGAGCGCCACGGCGCCAGCGCCGACGACCTGGACGGCATCGTCGAGCACGCGCGCTCGATCGGCGGCGTCCGTCTCGCGCTGTTATTCCGCCAGATCGCCAACGGGCGCACCAAGGTGTCGTTCCGGTCGATGGGCAATGTCGACGCCGCGGCGCTGGCCCAGGTGTTCGGCGGGGGCGGCCACCACAAGGCGGCGGGGGCGTCGCTCGAGGGGCCGATCGCCGACGTGCAGGCGCGCGTGCTCGCCGCCGCCCGCTCGCAACTCAACGGCGGCGGCTAGCGAGCGCGAGACACGCCACGGCCGCGGCCGTCTTTTCCTCGCTGCGCCAGCGCCCGCTGACCTGTCCCACGAGCTCCGCCACCCTTCCCTTGAGCTGCCGCTCGGTGATGCGCGACGCGCGCGCCGCCGCCCCGTAGACCTCCCGCTCGACCACGACGGTCGAGCCGATGCGCAGCCCCGCCAGCCCTTCGACCGCGACGCGCCGGAACAGCGCGCCCTCGAGGGCGTGCGCGCGAATGTGGGGATTGGCGATGCGGTTGGGGTCGATGAGGCTGCCGACGACGAGCCCCGCGGCGCGCGGCCGCACGCCACGGCGCCCGTATTCACGCACCAGCACCGCGAGCGACCGCGCGGCACAGCGCTCGATGACGCGAGCCAGCCGCGCGATCACCGCCTGGCTC
>DATFSB010000148.1:0-2287 GCA_035262825.1 Gemmatimonadales bacterium
TCAAGCTGCGGAGCACGCGGCACAACACCTGGGCCCGCGGGCCGGTGCCGATGATCAGCACTTCCCGCGGTCGCCGCCCGGACACCCACGTTCCGAGGGCGCGAACGATCTGACGCGACACGAGGATGGCCGGAATGGAGAGGGCCCAGAACAAGGATACCGTCTCGAGTCGGAACGCCCCGGTGGCGCTGAACAGGCGAAACAACAGCGTCGGGCATGCGCCCAGCAAGGACGCCGCGCCCACGCGCGTCAACTCCTCACGCGGGGTCGCGACGCGCCACCGCCGGTACAGCCCCAGCCAGGTGAACGCACGATTCCAGCAGACGGCGAACATCACCAGCAGCAGGACTTTCTCGACGGTGATCCGGAGGGCGAGGAACTCACCGACACCGCGCGGCAGATCGCCGATGTTGACGACGATGAGGGCGGCGCACAACGCCGCCACCGCGGCCACCTGATCTCCGACTTTCAGCGCCCGGTAGACGAAAGCCGATGCCGAGCGCGCGGGCCCGATGGGCCACGACCAGCGGCGCAGGCTGGGGAGCGCACGGACCGCCTCCCATTCTGCCGTCGTCACGCACCGCCCGGATGAAAGCGACTGGCGGGGCCAGAGTGCGACATATGAACACACCTCAGTCGAATGGCTACAGCGACTCCGCGGCGCACGTCCATTGACGTGTGGGGGACACCAGACGGCGGGCGACGGGCGACGGACGACAACCAGCCGCAAGACAGCGTATAGGCGTGCTACCGATCACCGGGAAGGAAGATCCCTCCCGCGCGGGACGAATTTTTTTGCGCGCGTCGCGAAACGCACGACCAAAAAAATCGCCGCCCCCATTACGCGGGGGGCGGCCTCAGAATGGTGCGTCACAGCAGACTGCCGAAGGAGATGTGCGACTCGTCACACCGCGACGGTGCAAACTGCGCAGGCACCTCCGGGGAGGAGGTGCCTGCCCGGCCTCCTATTTCGCGGGAGCGACCTTCATGAATTTGGCGATGAAGACGTACACGACGTAGGCGATGATCAGGAAGTCCACCGTCGTTCCCAGTACGTCACCGATCTTGATGGGGTCGTGGCCCGCGCCGAGTGGAATGCTGAACTCGCGCCACGCGCCGCCCGGCAACACGAAGGACAGCAGCGGCATGATGATGTCCTGGACGAGCGCGGTGACGAGCTTCTGCACCGCACCGCCGACCACGACGCCGATCGCCAGCGCGATCGCATTCGTCTCGACCAGAAACTTCTTGAACTGCTCGAGCATGCGCCCTCCCTATTTCCGTTTCTCGGCTTTGCTCTTGCGCTTCTGGTCGGCGCGCGAGGCGCGCGCATAGCTTTGGATATCCTTGAACCGACCCTTCGCGTCCCGCACGGCATAAAGTTTCTTGCCGGAGCTGGAACGGTGCGTCGTCCGCTTCATGGTGGCTCCCGGTGAAAGAACGAGTTGTGGGGGGACAGAGAAATCATGGCGCGAGTGGCAACGGCTTGCAAGAGCTATAGAGGATGGTGGAGGAGCGTGGAGGATGGTGGAGGTTGCACCGAGTACCCTCCACCATCCTCCACCAAGGTTCACAACCTGCTCCTCAACCCCTCCGGCGTCAGCCCCTGCAGCCAATTCGCCAGCAGCGTGAACCGGTCGGTCACGAGCAGAATTCCGAGCAGGATGAGAAGTACACCGGATATGCGCTCCACCCAGACGAGGTAGGGGCGGAACCGTTGGAACCAGACGAGGAACCGGTCGAGCGCGAGAGCGGTGAGGAGAAACGGCAACGCGAGACCGAGGCTATAGACGGCGAGCAGTGCTGTGCCCTGCCCCACGCTCGAGCGAGTGGCGGCGAGGGTGAGGATGGCGCCGAGGATCGGGCCGATGCAAGGGGTCCACGCCGCGCCGAAGGCGACACCGGCCAGCGACGATCCCAGGTAGCCGAGCGGCTTGCGCGCGAGATGGATGCGGCGCTCTCGCACCAGAAAACCGGGCCGAAGGATGCCCAGGAGATAGAGCCCGAAGAGGATGATCAGCACGCCGCCCGCGCGGGCGATCCAGACCTGCGAGCGCAACAGCAGGGCGCCGAATGCCGATGCGGAGGCGCCGAGCAGGGTGAAGATCAGGGCGAATCCGGCGACGAACCAGGCGGCGTGCAGCAGCGCCGTGCCGCGGCGCAGCTGCAGCTCTTCGGCGGAGAGCCCGGTGATGAAACCGACGTAGCTCGGGATCAGCGGCAGCACGCACGGCGAGAGAAAGCTCAACAAACCCGCCGCGAACGCTACGAACAGCGAAACGGCTGC